>CAKSPO010000092.1 GCA_934481515.1 uncultured Eubacteriales bacterium | reverse complement strand
CTTCTTGACCGGCACGACACGGTCGGAATCGACTGTGTTGCCATGTGCGTCAATGACATCATCTGCTGCGGAGCCCGCCCGCTGTTCTTTCTTGACTACATTGCCTGCGGAAAAAACATTCCGGAACGGATTGCCGCCATTGTGAAGGGGGTCTGCGACGGATGTGTGCAGGCGGGCGCCGCTCTCATCGGCGGGGAAACCGCCGAAATGCCCGGCTTTTATCCGGAGGACGAATACGATCTTGCCGGATTTTGTGTCGGTATAGTAGACAAGAGCAGGATCATCGACAACCGGAAAATGTGTGCGGGAGACGTCGTAATCGCCCTTCCCTCCTCCGGCCCCCATTCCAACGGTTACTCCCTGATCCGCAAGGTCTTTGACGCAGAAAACCGGGATCTGTCGGTTTCCGTCCCGGAGTTCGGAGGCGTGTCGCTTGGTGAAGCTCTTCTCACGCCGACCAGAATTTATGTAAAACCGGTGCTGGAATTGCTGGAAAAGGTTTCCGTCCGCGGCATCTCCCACATCACCGGCGGCGGTTTTTACGAAAACATTCCCCGCAGCGTTCCGGAGGGGCTTTGTGCCGTCATCGACCGGAGCGCCGTCCGGGTGCTTCCCGTTTTTGAGCTGATTGCAAAGGAAGGAAAAATCAGTGAGCGGGATATGTTCAACACCTTTAACATGGGGGTCGGCATGAGCCTTGTGGTGCCCGGGGAAGAAGCCGACGCGGCGCTTTCGATCCTGCATTCCGCAGGAGAGGATGCTTACATCATCGGGAAAATCGAAAAAAGCGAAAGCGAAAGGATCCGGATATGCTGAAAACGCTGTCCAAAAGCATCTGTGCCGGGATTCTCATCTCGATCGGCGGGAGCGTTTTTCTTGCCTGCGACCGGTATATCGGCGCCGCACTTTTTTCAGTTGCCCTGCTTTGCATCTGCTATCTGGATTATTACCTTTTTACCGGGAAAATCGGCTTTCTTGCGGATCATTTCAACGGAACGTATCTTCGGGAGCTTCTGACGGGGCTGTCCGGAAACCTGCTGACTGTTTTTCTGCTCGGTCTTGTCATCCGTTATGCCCTCCCCTCTCTCGGCGCCGCCGCCGCGCCGGTCTTTGCCGGAAAGCTGGAACAAAGCTTTGCCCAGACCCTTGTCCGCTCCGCTTTCTGCGGCGTGCTGATGTATCTTGCCGTTGCCGTCTTCCGGGACGGCAAAAATCCGATCGGAATTCTGTTTTGCATTCCCGTTTTTATTCTGAGTGGCTTTGAGCATTCCATAGCGGATATGTTCTATTTCGGCGCGTCCGGCTGCACCGATGTGCGCGCCGCAGCGTTTCTTTTGACGGTGGTACTCGGAAATACGGTTGGCAGTCTGCTCCTGCCGTTTCTTTCGCGAATCGGAGGAAAAAATGAAAACAAACCATAAAATCAATATTGCCGTGCTGGTTTCCGGAGGCGGAACCAACCTCCGGGCGCTCATCAACGCCCAAAAAAAGGGGCTTCTGCACAGTGGAAGGATCGCGCTGGTCATCTCCGGCAGGGCGGATGCCTATGCGCTGAAACGGGCGGAAAAAGCGGGAATTCCGACGGCGGTCGCCGCGAAAAACGCCTGCGGC
>CAKSPO010000091.1 GCA_934481515.1 uncultured Eubacteriales bacterium | reverse complement strand
TAGAACCGCCGGATGAGCGGGAGTGCCTCCTCCTTATCCCGGTCGCAGACGGTGACAAAGACCGTTCCGTAGTTGTGTAGCTTCATACCGGATGCCTGCAACGCTTTATAGAGAGCACGGTTGATCCGGTCGTCGTAGCCGATGGCTTCTCCGGTAGACTTCATTTCCGGCGAAAGAGAGGCGTCCACACCGGTAATCTTGCTGAACGAAAACACCGGAACCTTGACGTACCTGCGTTTTTTCTCCTCCGGGTAGATAGAGAAAATGCCAAGCTCCTTGAGAGATTTTCCGAGAATGACCTCCGTTGCGATGTCGGCGAGGCTGTAACCGGTCGCTTTGGACAAAAACGGCACGGTACGCGAGGAGCGCGGATTGACCTCGATGATATACACGGAATCGTTCTTATCCACGATAAACTGGATGTTGAACAGACCACGGATGCCGATTGCCAGTCCCAGCCGCTTGGCGTATTGCAGGATGACTCCCTTCACGCGGTCGGAAATGCTGAACGGCGGATAAACGCTGATGCTGTCGCCGCTGTGAATTCCGGTACGCTCCACCAGCTCCATGATGCCGGGCACAAAAACATCCACGCCGTCACAGATGGCGTCCACCTCCACCTCTTTGCCGACGATATACTGATCCACCAGAACCGGTCGGTCCTGATCCATTTCCACCGCTGTTTGCAGATAATGCCGCAGTCCCGCTTCGTCCGAAACGATCTGCATGGCTCTGCCGCCGAGTACAAAGGAGGGGCGAACCAACACGGGATATCCGATTTTTTCGGCGACCCGAATTCCCTCCTCCGTGTCGGTCACGGCACTCCCCTGCGGTCCCGGAATGTTCAGCTGTTTCAGCAACTTTTCAAAGATTCCGCGATCCTCCGCACGGTCGATGGCATCGCGGTCCGTCCCGATAATTTTTACGCCGCGCGCGGCAAGCGGCTCGGCAAGGTTGATTGCGGTCTGTCCTCCCAACGATGCAATAACCCCCTCCGGCTGCTCCAGTCGGATGACGTTCATAACATCCTCCACGGTCAGCGGCTCAAAGTACAGCTTATCCGAGGTCGAATAATCCGTAGAGACCGTCTCCGGATTGTTGTTGATGATAATCGCCTCGTATCCGGACTTCCGGATGGTCTGGATGGCATGTACCGTGGAATAATCGAACTCCACGCCCTGCCCGATGCGGATGGGACCTGCGCCGAGCACGATGATCTTTTTTTTCTCCGGATGTGCGGCGGACTCGTTTTCCTCCGCGTAAGTGGAATAGTAGTACGGAATATACGCGTCAAATTCCGATGCGCAGGAGTCGATCGCTTTATAGACGGGGTGAAGCTTTTCCCGCTCCCGGAAATCGGCAACCTCTGTCTCGCGGCAGTTCCAAAGCTTTGCGACTGCTTTGTCGGAAAAGCCGTATTTTTTGCATTCCTTCAATGTTTCACGGTCAAACGGGTGCTGTGCAAGCTCCTTTTCCAGCTCCGTGATATGTGCGATCTTGGAAAGGAAAAACGAATCAATCCCGGTCATCCGGGCAATTTCCCCGATGTCAGTGCCACGGCGGAACAACTCCGCAAGCATGAAAATCCGGTCGTCCGTCGCGTTGACGATATAGTCCTTCAGCTCTTTCTCCGACATGGCAGACGCTTTTGCCG
>CAKSPO010000090.1 GCA_934481515.1 uncultured Eubacteriales bacterium | reverse complement strand
GAAGAATTTCTCACGGGTCCGGAGGTTTCCGTTCTCACCTTTACCGACGGAAAGGTTGTCGTCCCGATGGTCTCCTCCATGGATCACAAGCGCGCACTTGACAATGATCTCGGTCCGAACACCGGCGGCATGGGAACCATTGCCCCCAATCCTTACTATACAGAGGAAATCGCCGAGCTCTGCAGAAAAGAGATCTTTCTTCCGACTGTGGAGGCAATGAACCGGGAAGGGCGAACCTTCCGCGGATGTCTTTATTTCGGTCTGATGCTGACACCGGACGGTCCGAAGGTGATTGAATATAACTGCCGCTTCGGAGATCCGGAAACACAGGTGGTGCTTCCCCTTCTGGATTGTGATCTTCTCACGGTGATGCAGAAAACGGAAAACGGAACCCTGTCCGAATCGGACGTGAAGCTTCGGGACGGTGCCGCCTGCTGTGTGGTGATGGCATCGGACGGCTATCCCGGCTCCTATCGGAAGGGATATGAAATCCGCATTCCGGAGGAGCTTCGTTCCGCAGTCTTTGTCGCAGGTGCCGCGCGGGACGGAAAAAGGCTCCTCACCGACGGCGGCAGAGTCCTTGGGGTAACGGCAACAGCGGATACGCTCCGCGACGCGGTTACCGAAGCGTATCGGATGGTCGATAAAATCTCGTTTGAAAATGCTTACTACAGAAAAGACATCGGCAAAAGGGCGCTGATGAGAACGGAGAGATAAAGATGGTTTACCGGGTCTACGTTGAAAAAAAGCCGGAGCTTGCGGCGGAAGCGGCAACGCTTTATCAGGAAGCCGTTTCCCTGCTCGGAATTCCCGCCCTGCGCGGGGTGCGTATCATCAACCGCTACGATGCGGAAAACATCTCGCAGGAGGTGTTTTCCGCGGCAAAAAAGACCGTCTTTTCGGAGCCGCAGCTTGACACGGTGAGCGATACCTTCGACGCGAGAGGCGGAACCGTGTTTGCCGTGGAATATCTTCCCGGGCAGTTTGACCAGCGCGCAGACTCCGCAGCGCAGTGTATTCAGATTCTTTCCAGATCCGTCCGCCCGCTGATCCGGACGGCAAAGATCTATATTCTTTCGGGAGAGCTAACGGACGCGGAAATCTCCCGGATCAAGAAGTACGTCATCAATCCGGTGGAAGCAAGAGAAGCGTCTCCGGAGCTCCCCGAAACGCTCCGCATCCCCTATGAGATTCCGGAAAAGGTGGAAACACTGAACGGCTTTACCGGACTTGATGACCCGGCGCTGGAAACCTTCCGTCAAAAATACGGACTTGCCATGGACATTGACGATCTTGTCTTTTTCCGGAATTATTTCCGCTCCGAGAAGCGTGACCCCACCATGACGGAGCTTCGCATGACGGACACCTACTGGTCCGATCACTGCCGGCATACGACGTTTCTGACGGTCATTGACGCCATTGACTTTGAAGACCCGCTCCTGCAAAAAACCTATGAGGAATATCTGGAGTTGCGCCGGAAGCTCGGCAGAACGGCGCCGGTTTGTCTGATGGACATCGCCACCATCGCCGCCCGGGCACTGAAACGTGAGGGAAAGCTCCCGGATCTGGATGAAAGCGACGAAATCAACGCCTGCACGGTGAAGATGGAAGCGGAGGCAGACGGCGTCAGGGAGCCGTGGCTCCTTCTGTTCAAAAACGAAACCCACAACCATCCGACAGAAATCGAACCGTTCGGCGGTGCCGCCACCTGCATCGGCGGTGCAATCCGCGATCCGCTGTCAGGTCGCTCCTATGTCTACGGCGCCATGCGGGTCAGCGGTGCCGCAGATCCGCTGACGCCGATGGAAAACACCATCAA
>CAKSPO010000089.1 GCA_934481515.1 uncultured Eubacteriales bacterium | reverse complement strand
GTGCTGGCAAAGCCGAACATCTTCCGGGGTGACATCGTATCCAATCTGGTAACGGTCAAGGAGCGGCAGAACCTCGGCTTTTTGGGCTACCGCACGGGAGAGAACCGCTACAGCTTTCCGACATTCGGGAGGGGTAAGGTAGCGGAGTTCTTCGCCGTCCTGTCCGACCTCGCGGATTCCATCGTGGTGGACTGCACCTCAGACCCCGAAAGCAACCTGTTGACGGCGGTGTCCCTGCAGGATGCCGGAACGCTGATTCGGGTGTCGTCCCCCGATCTTTCCTCGCTGTCCTTCTTTCAGTCACAGACGGGGGCAGGATTCGGAACGCCGAAGGAGCGCACGGTCAGCATCCTGAATGTGCGCGAGCCGGACACTGCACCGCTTGCCTCGGATTTTGCTTCCCACCTCGGCGCGCAGGTCATCCTGCCATACAGCGAAGCCCTGCGGGAACAGAGTCTCGTCGGGACGCTGATTCAGCCGACGAAGGACCGGCGGTATCTCTCCGGTATCGCAAAGGTGACAGAGGCGGTGATCCGGTGAAAGAGATGGAACTGTATCCGCTCCTGCAACTGGCGCAGGGGTATCTGTCCGCACACTATGCGCAGGCATTGGTTGACCGAAGCAAGGGAGCAGAACTGCGGGCGTATATCGCAAAGTACCTGTATGACACGGGCTACACGGTGGCGGGCTTTACAAGAGAGTCTTTGACTGACCGTTTGTATGCGGAAATGGCGGAATATTCCGTCCTGACCCCGTGGCTGAAGAATCCCGATATTGAGGAGATCAATGTCAACGGTTGGGACGACATTGCCTTGACGCATCTGGACGGGCGGATTGAAAAGCTGACAGAACACTTCTTCTCGCCGGGGCACGCGGTGGATGTTATCAAGAAACTCCTCCACCATTCCGGCATGATTATCGACAGCGCAAGACCGATGTCTCAGGGACACCTGCCGGGGAATACCCGCATCACCGTCCTGATGGATCCCATTGTGGACGGGGAGCGCAGGATCGCCGCCTCCATCCGAATGCTGCACCCGCAGAGAGTGGACAGAGAAAGCCTGCTCCGCACCCAATCCATCACGGACGAAATGCTGTCGTTCCTTGAAATGTGCCTGCGGTTCGGCGTGTCCTTTGTCGTGGCGGGCAGAACCTCGTCGGGCAAGACGACTCTGCTGAACAGCCTTTTGAACTCCGTTCCGGACAGCAAGCGCATCTATACGATTGAATCCGGTGCGCGGGAGTTGTCGCTCCTGAAACGGGACGCGGAGGGGCGGATCATCAACAATGTGGTTCACACGCTGTCAAGACCCTCCGAGAACCCGAACAGCGACATTTCACAGGAGGACTTGGTCATGGCAGCACTCCGCTTTGATCCGGATGTCATCTGTGTCGGAGAAATGCGGGACGCTGAAGCGCACTCGGCGGTAGAGGCATCCAGTACCGACCATACGGTCGTAACCACCGTTCACGGCGGGGGCGGCATCTTCGCCCACCAACGCATTGCGTTCCTTTCACAGCGGCGATTCCCGATTGATTTTTCTATTTCCATGCGGCAGGCGGCACAGGCATTCCCCGTGGTTGTCTTTGCCCACAAACTGGAGGACAACAGCCGCAAGGTTATGGACATCTCGGAATGCGTGGTCGGTGAGGACGGGGGACTGACCTACCGGACGCTGTACAAGTACCACATTACGGACAACCGCTTTGCGGACGGGGCGTTCCGCATGGAGGGGGAATTTTGCAAGGAAAACACGCCGTCCCCGTCTCTCTGCGCCAAGCTCATGCGCGGCGGGGTACCGCAGGAAACATTACAACGATTTATGAAAGGAGGGGGCGCATGAGTGCCATTTATATTGTCTGTTTTCTCGCC
>CAKSPO010000088.1 GCA_934481515.1 uncultured Eubacteriales bacterium | reverse complement strand
CCGTCTGGACCGTTACCGCGATGAATACAACCGGATGCTGACCGAAAACGCAGAGCAGTCCAGCGGCATCACGCAGGAGAAGTATCTGACCGTCACGGTGCAGAAGCCGAATTACAACGAAGCCAAAAGCTATTTCAACCGTGTGGAAAGCGAGTTTGCGGCGCTCTTTCTGTCGCTTGGTTCTCGCTTGGAGCCACTGGATGCCGCCGAGAAGCTGCGCGTCCTGTTCGATTTCTACCACTACGGCGCGGAGGACGATTTTCTCTATGAACCGGAGCGCTACGGCAGGCGCGGGTACACCTTCAAGGATGCCATCGCCTCGGACAGCATGGAGTTCCGTTCGGATTATTTCAAAATCGACGGCAGATACGGTCGGGTGCTGTATCTGCGGGACTATGCGAATTTTATCAAGGACAGTTTCCTTGCCGAGTTGACCGACATCGACCGGGGACTGATGTTTTCCATCGACTGCAACCCGATTCCGACCGATGAAGCCATCCGACAGGGAGAGGGGAGGCTGCTTGCCGTGGAGACGAATATCAGCAACTGGCAGAGAAAGCAGAACCGCAATCAGAATTTCTCCGCCGATGTGCCGTATGACATGGAGAAACAGCGGGCGGAAAGCCGGGAGTTCCTTGACGATCTGGTGTCAAGGGATCAACGCATGATTCCGTCTCTGATGACGCTTTGCCATACGGCGGAAAGCAAGGAGCAGTTGGATGCCGATACCGAATCCATTCGGCAATGCGCAAGAAAACACCTTTGCTCGATGAATGTTCTGCGGTGGCAGCAGCTGGAGGGGCTGAATACCGTTCTGCCCTATGGTGTTCCGAAGCTCTCCATCCGCAGAACCCTGACGACCGAAGCGCTTGCGGTGTTCATGCCGTTCCGGGTACAGGAAATCTGCCACAGAAACGGAATCTATTTTGCAAACAATGCCATCAGCAAGAACCTGATGACAGTCAACCGTGCGGAACTGCAAAACGGGAATGCCTTTATCTGCGGTGTCTCCGGTTCGGGCAAATCCCTGCTTGCCAAGCAGGAGGCGATCAGCCTGTATTTGTCAGATCCGAACGCGGATATTCTCATCATTGATCCGGAGCGGGAATACGGGAAAATCTGCGATGCCCTCGGCGGGGAGACAATCACCGTTTCCGCCGCAAGCCCACACCATATCAACGCGTTGGATATGAGCCGTTCCTACGGGGACGAATCCAATCCGGTGACGCTGAAATCCGAATTTCTCTGCTCCCTCTGCGAAGAAGCGGCGGGAAAGCTGACGGCGGGGCAGAAGTCTGTCATCGACCGTTGCACCGCAAGCGTATACAGGGAGTATCTTTACAGCGGATGCACTGGAAAAGTCCCAACGCTGAAGGAGTTTTACAAAGTTCTCAAAGCCCAACCGGAACCGGAGGCACAAAGCGTGGCACTTTCGATGGAACTGTTTATCAACGGAACGCTCAACACCTTTGCAAAGGAAACGAATGTGGACACGCAGAACCGCTTCCTTTGCTATGATATTCATGACCTCGGCAAAACACTGATGCCCATCGGGATGTTGGTGGTGCTGGACAGCATCCTGAACCGGATTACGGCAAATCGGGAGAACGGGCGAAAGACCTATGTTTTCCTTGACGAGATCTATCTGCTGTTCCGTCACGAGTATGCCGCCAATTTCCTGTTTACGCTCTGGAAGCGCGCCCGTAAGTACGGGGCATTTATCACCGGTATCACGCAGAATGTGGAGGATATGCTCCAGTCGCACAAAGCGAGAACCATGCTTGCCAATTCCGAGTTGGTGGTCATGCTCAATCAGGCGGCAACCGACAGAGCGGAGCTTGCGGCGCTGATGGGTATCTCGGACGCGCAGATGTCGTATATCACCAATGCGGAAGCCGG
>CAKSPO010000087.1 GCA_934481515.1 uncultured Eubacteriales bacterium | reverse complement strand
CTCCCCGTTTTGCTTCCCTTATTCGATATTCTGAACCTGCTCGCGGATTTTTTCGATACAGGTCTTAACTTCAATCACCCGGCGGGTTACGTCAAGATCCCCGATCTTGGACGAAATGGTGTTGATTTCCCGGTTCATCTCCTGGATGATAAAGTCCATCTTCTTGCCGTTCGACGTTCCGGAACGGAACATCTCCGCCAGAGTGTCGCAATGCGCGTGCAGACGCACAATCTCTTCGTCCACGGCAAGCCGGTCCGCCATGATTGCCGTCTCGGTCAGAAGCCGCTGCTCGTCCACCTTCGTGTCTCCGAGAAGCGCCTCGATGCGCTTGCGCAGCTTCGCAATGTATTCCTCCACCAGCATCCCGGAGCGGGATTCAATGAAATCAACATGAGAAAGGATCTCTCCGCACTTGCCCACAATATCGGAGGCAAGCCGCGCTCCCTCACACTCCCGCTGTGCCACAAAGGCATCCAGCGCCGCTTCCAGAACGGTCCGGACATCCTGCCATACAGCATCGGTATCGGTCTCTTCGGAAGAGGCGGAAAGAACATCCGGCAGACGCAGAGCCAGCGTGGCATCGGGCGAAAACGGAAGCCCGTAAGAAGACGCCACCTCGTTCAGCACCCCGTAATACTGCTCGAAAAGATTGCGGTTGAACCGGATAACACCGGTATCCGTCTGAGAATCGTCAAGGGAAACGGAGATTTCCACCTTGCCCCGCGCAATGCGCTGCTGAACGGCACTGCGAATCGGTTCCTCCAAAAAAGAATAGGTGCGGGGAACCCGGACAAAGGTCTCCAGAAACCGATGATTCACCGATTTGATCTCCACGGAAACGTCCCGCCCGTGCAGAACCTCCCGCGCCCGACCGAATCCGGTCATGCTTCGGATCATAGATTCGTCCTCCTGAATGGATAAAGATACTACTCCATAATAATTCATCTTATATTATAGTTTCTTTCTCAGGGTTTGTCAATGCGGTTGCAAAAAAAATTCCGCAGCCCTCAAAAAGATATTGACAAAGCCGTGCTTTTCTGATATAATAAGTTGCGTTCCAAACCGATATGCGGTCGTGGTGGAATTGGCAGACACGCTACTTTGAGGGGGTAGTGGGAGTTTTCCCGTGGGGGTTCAAGTCCCCCCGTCCGCACCATATCAAAGTGGATGTAACGGATTTCAGTTACATCCACTTTTGTTTTTTATGCTATTATATCAAAACAGATTAACTGGTAATGTTCTATGTTGTACTTAGTACTCTTCATTGTTGTTATTATAATCCTTGCAATTTACTTAAAATCTCCTGCTGTAAAAGGTCATAGGAGTGAACAAGCTGTTGCACATGTCATAGATAAAATATTGAAACAGAGCGGCAAGACACTAACAAACATTTATATTCCAAAATCTTCAGGCGGTACTGCTGAAATTGACGTTTTGTATATCACGAAAAAAGGTCTCCTTGTGGTAGAAAACAAAAACTATGCTGGATATATATTTGGCAATGAAACAAGCAAAAATTGGACTGTTACACTATATGCTGGTAAATCATGGCACGGAAATATAGTTAAAAAGCATCAGTTTTATAATCCGGTTTGGCAAAATCGTTCCCATATAAAATATTTAAAAGAATACCTTAATACTGATATTAAAATTTTTTCACTTATTACATTTAGTAACCGTGGCGATTTGAAATCAATAAATGTTAGTTCACCAAATGTTTTTGTATGTCTCCATGCCGATCTTTCAAATGCAATAAGACGAATATGGTGTGAAAACCCCGATGTTTTAACAGATAGACAAATTGAAGAAATCCATAACAAATTGTTACCTTTGACAAGCATCACCAAAGAGAATCAACAAAAACACATTGATGATATCAATAGTCGTTTCAATAACGCAGATGTTTGCCCTGTTTGCGGTGCAAAGATGGCA
>CAKSPO010000086.1 GCA_934481515.1 uncultured Eubacteriales bacterium | reverse complement strand
CCCTTTTTCAGACCGTCCAACGCCGTGGCGTCATCCTTATAGGAGACAATGACCAGTGCGGGATCCTCCGTTGCAAAAACCTTTTTTGCTTTTCCTTCGTACAGCTGTTCTGCCTTTTTCATTGATGAACCCTCCGGTTAATATGGTTTATATTTGAAGTTCCGCCGAGACTGCGGTATCTTTGCAAAGAACCTTTTCTGCGTCCGCCCGGCGCTTTTCCGCAAGCGCGGCGGCGAGTGCGTCATCGCCGACGGCGAAAATTTCCGCACATAGCAAAGCGGCATTGACTGCTCCGTCTATCGCAACCGTGGCAACCGGGATGCCGGATGGCATCTGCACGGTGGATAGCAGAGCGTCAATGCCGCCGAGAGAACCTGATTTTACAGGAACACCGATGACGGGAAGTGTGGTGGACGCCGCAATGGCGCCTGCAAGGTGCGCAGCCATTCCGGCAATGGCAATGATGGCACCAAACCCGTTTTGCCTTGCTCCCGTGGCAAAGGCTTTTGCTTCTTCGGGCGTGCGGTGCGCGGAATACACGTGTACCTCATAGGGAATTCCGAACGATGAGAGCATTTCGGCAGCTTTTCTTGCAACGGGCAGATCACTGTCACTTCCCATGATTACGGCAACTTTTTTCATCGGATAAACCTCCTGTCGGAAAATGAAAAAACAAAAAGAGCGCAGTTAAGGCTTGATAGTAACTTAACTGTGCCCAGACGGTCGGCGGAGAGACACCCTCTCCCTTATTATTCTTTGCTCCCGCGCAGTATTCTCTGCAGATCCGTCAGTCACAAAGAACCTCTTTCATGATTAGTGTAACATAGTCATCACAAAAAATCAAGTGTGCATCGTCAGAAAATCATCGGCGTTTTTTCGCCCGGATTTTGTAGGCTTTGCATAGAAATTCGTATTTCGCAAAAGAATCCCGTTTTTTGCGCTTGACACGGAGGAATAAGTATGGTAAAATACAATGTTAGAAGCGCTCCCGGCGGATGCGGGGTGCAGAAGGAGGAGCAGAATGCCGAATCAGAACAGATGCAGCCATTCCGGAATCCGTTGTCTTTTGGAGTCATTTTTTCAAAGCAAAGGAAGGTTTCCCGTTTTTTCGGATTCATATATGATTTTTCCCGGTCTCTGTGACGTACACGTTCACTTAAGAGAGCCGGGATTTTTGTATAAAGAAACGATTGCAACGGGGACTGCCGCCGGTGCCCGCGGCGGATTTACGGCACTGTGCGCCATGCCGAACCTTTCTCCGGTGCCGGACAGCCGGGAGCATTTGCGGCAGGAGACGGAGATCATCTCCCGCGATGCGGTTGTCAGGGTTCTTCCTTACGGAGCAATCACGATAGGAGAAGAGGGAAAGGCACTGTCGGATATGGAAGGAATGGCACCGGATATCTGCGCTTTTTCCGACGACGGGCGGGGCGTTCAGGATGCGGGGCTGATGCGTGAGGCAATGCAGAGAGCAAAAGCGCTCGGCAAAATCATTGCGGCACACTGCGAGGATAACACTCTGCTTCACGGCGGCTATATTCACGACGGCGTTTATGCAAAGGCGCACGGGCATCGCGGCATTTCCTCCGAGAGCGAATACCGCCAGATCGAGAGAGATTTGGAGCTGGCGGCGGAAACGGGAGTTTCCTATCATATCTGCCATGTTTCCACCAAGGAAGGGGTCGAACTGATCCGCGAAGCAAAACGAAGCGGCGTGGACGTAAGCGCCGAGACCGCACCGCATTACCTGGTGCTCTCGGAAGAGGACCTGCAGGAGGACGGACGGTTCCGGATGAATCCGCCGCTCAGGACACGGAGCGACCGGGAGGCACTGCTGGAGGGGCTCGCAGACGGAACGATCGACATGATTGCCACCGACCATGCACCGCACAGCGAGGAGGAGAAGAGCCGGGGGCTTTCCGGCAGTCCCTTCGGAATCACGGGATTGGAAACCGCATTTCCGGTTCTGTATACAGAGCTTGTCCGCACAGGTTTTTTGAGCGCACGGGAGCTGATTGACCGGATGTGCCTCCGCCCCCGGAAACGCTTCGGGATTCCGACGGACGGAGAGGACTACACGGTGTTTGAAATCGGAACACCGTATGTGATAGATCCTTCGGATTTCATTTCAAAAGGGAAAAGCACTCCCTTTGCGGGAAGGCGGGTGTTCGGAAAA
>CAKSPO010000085.1 GCA_934481515.1 uncultured Eubacteriales bacterium | reverse complement strand
AACCGGCACAGGATAAGAGAGCCGTTAAAAAGCCGTGATAATAATTCTCTGCCGGTGCTTTGCTTGCGGTATCTCTTACAGAAATATAGTTCTTCAGCAAAGGAACAATCACTTCCGTCATCTTATCCGCGTCGCCTTCCAAAGCCGCCACGGCTAAATCCCGTCCGTACGTGACGAATTCGCGGTTACTGTCGGAAAAACGGGCTTTCACATTTTTCACGAAACAATCACGAATTTCTTTATTCGGAATGCGAACCCGATAGCTGTTGGCGGTCGGCAGGCGGCTTTCCACCGTCAAATACCCGGTAAACAACAGCAAAGTCCAAAAATCGTCCGATTGATGTGTCGCAAAATCACTGTAGGTTAATTTCTCATTGATGGTTAAAGCAATCGATCCCCCGTCCACCAATACCTGCATCCGATCCGCGTCTTCCGGGGATAGGAATCCGAGGAATTCTTCGATAACGTCCGTACCTCCAGTGCCATCCCAATAGTTGTACGGCAGGTAGGTGTCCGGTTTGCCGCTTCTTATCGCTTGATCACAGAAATTAATCACGTCCCATGGGCAATACATCTCTTCACCGGCGAAACGATACCCGTCATACCATTGACGAACATCTTCAAACCGCTGAGTTAAGCCAAAATAATCAAGCAATTTCCGAACTTCATCCATCGTGAATCCAATCACTTTATTCAACGTTCGGTCTTCGGAACACACGGTATTAATCGCCGGATTGTTGATGCCGGTGAAAATGCTTTCTTTACTCACCCGCAGGCATCCGGTCAGCACAGCCTTTTTCAGATAAGCCGGCGCATCAGATTCGGCCCGGGGTTTTTCCTTCAAGACCTGCCCCAAAAAGGCTCGAATCAGTTCCAGCATTTTGTCGTAATAGCCAAAATGCGCTGCCTTAGCCAACGGCACGTCGTACTCATCAATCAGTACGACGGTTTGTCGTTCAAAATGCTTGGATAACCACGCCGTTAAATTTTTCAGAAAGTTCTTGGCATCATCGAGATGATTGGGATCCTTCAGATACCCCATTGTCAAATAGTTTCTGAGCGTTTCCTTATCCCGTTCGTCCAAGCGGGGACTCGTCAAAAGGAAGCTGTACGGTGCAATGGTGTCATCCAGATTTTCCGCAAACATCCGATAGGCCGCTGAAAAGTCTTCCCCCTCAATGTCTTTCAGCGTCATCGAAATGACCGGATACTGTCCCAAAAAGGCGTCACAAAAGGTACGATCCTTCATCACCGACAGTCCGGCAAACAGTGCCTGATTACGTTCCGTATTGCCCGGCTTCTGCAGGTCGATCTGCAGGAAACTTTTCAACGTGTCCGTAAAAATCGTTTTACCGAAGCGTCGCGGTCGGGTAATGAGATGCACCTTGCTGCCGGATTCCATCACCGTTTTGATGAAATCCGTTTTGTCCACGTAATAACAATTACTCCGAATTAAATCCCGGAAGTTTTCCATCCCGATCGGCAGAACTTTATTCATGATTTTCCCTATAAAAACAAATTACTTCCGTGTATCAGTTTAACACAGTCCCCATAATCCATTCTCTGAGCCGTTGCTGCTCTGCCCCCTCATCCGTCGCGCCGATCGTCATAAGTTGCAACGGTTGTTCGCGAACAGAGACACAGTCCACATTCCGCAACGACTTCAGAGCAGGATCAGCGCCCTGGTCTTTGCCGCAGAAGAGCATCAACCCACAAATTCGATCCTCAGGATGGCGGGGCGCAGTCGCCAAAAGGTACTTCATCAGCACCTCCTGCGCATAATTTTTGACCACAGTCGGCCAAGACGAATATTTGGCATCAGCCAACCAATACCGAGTTCCCGCCGCATTGCGCAGCCGTATCACGAAATCCGGTGTCCAACAAGTTTCCTGAGGATGGCCCAAAGGAAGCCCGGCCGGCGAAAAATCGAAGGTCATTATCCGCACCAAGCCGACTTCATTGGGAATGCGGCTGATACCCGCCGGAATGACCGGTTCATAGTAAAGCGTTATCTCGGTCTCCCCGCAGAAGAAGGTATACACGTTACAAGCGACCGTTCCCCGATACTGTTTGGGCGCATCGGCATACGAAAGTCGGCGTTTTTCCATCGCGGAAGCCCCAAAGGCCGTCAACAGCTGCAGGAGAACGTAGTGCTCATAGAGCCGTGACGACTGGGATACCTTCAAAAGGAACCTCACTTCGGACGCCGTCGGAGCCTGTGCGGAAAACCATTGCCGCATTAATTCATAGATCTGGCGGTACGGTACCGAAGACATAAAGATCGGCGTCGGCGCC
>CAKSPO010000084.1 GCA_934481515.1 uncultured Eubacteriales bacterium | reverse complement strand
GCGTGGAGGATGCCTACCGGGAAATGATGAAGCGCGTGTTCGGTTGATTCGTCCCGTTTTCTCACTGCGGAGGAACTATGAGTAATCTGAGAGAAGAGTGCGGTGTTTTCGGCGTCTTTTCGCCGGAGACGACCGAGATTGCACACACCACCTATTACGGACTTTTTGCGCTCCAGCACCGGGGGCAGGAGTCCTGCGGAATCGTCGTCAACCGGAACGGCGTTTTTACCGGATACAAAGACACCGGGCTGGTCAACGATGTTTTTACGCCTGCGGTCATGAGCCGCCTCGGCAAAGGAAAAATTGCCGTCGGTCATGTCCGGTACGGCACCACTGGCTCCAACGACCGTAACAATGCACAACCGATTGTCGTCAATCACATCAAAGGACGGATCGCACTGGCGCACAATGGGAATCTGGTCAATTCCGGTGAGCTCCGCCATGAGCTGGAGCTGAACGGTTCCATTTTTCATACCACAAGCGATACGGAGGTTATTTCCTATATTATCACCAAGGAATGGCTGAGTGCCGATACGCCGGAGGAAGCGGTGGAACGTGCCATGCTCCGGTTGCGGGGAGCTTATTCGCTTGTCATCATGTCAGACACCAAGCTGATTGCCGTACGGGATGAGAACGGTTTCCGCCCGTTGTGCTACGGAAAAACGCCGGACGAAAGGTATGTGGTTGCCTCGGAAAGCTGTGCGCTGGATTCCGTCGGTGCGGAATTCATCCGCGACCTTCAGCCCGGTGAGATCGTGGTTTTTGAGGACGGCGGGGTTCGCAGCATCAAAACGCATTGCAACCGCGTTCCGTGCTCCATGTGCGTGTTCGAATACATCTATTTTGCCCGTCCCGATTCCGTGATCGACGGTTGCAGCGTTCATGCGGCACGGATGCGCGCGGGTGCTTTCCTTGCGTTGGAACATCCGGTGCAGGCGGATGTTGTCATCGGGGTTCCAGACAGCGGGATTGATGCGGCAATCGGATATTCCAAGCAGTCCGGAATCCCGTATGAGCTCGGATTTATCAAAAATAAGTACATCGGGCGCACCTTCATTTCCCCCGGTCAGGAAAGCCGGGAGGATCAGGTCCGCATCAAGCTCAATCCGATCACGGAGGTCGTCCGGGGGAAGCGCGTCGTGATGATCGACGATTCCATTGTGCGCGGAACCACCAGCGCGCGGATCGTGCGCCTGTTGCGGGATGCCGGCGCGAAAGAAATCCATATGCGTGTTTCCGCTCCGCCGTTTCTGAACCCGTGCTATTACGGTACGGATATTGATTCCCGTGAAAACCTGATTGCCTGCAAATATTCTCCGGACGAAATTGCGAGCCGGATTGGCGTTGACTCCCTCGGATACCTCAGCGTGGAAAATGTAAAGCAGATCGCGAAGGGGGTACACGGCTCCGGATACTGCACCGCCTGCTTTGACGGCAGATATCCGACTGAGGTTCCCACCGCGCCGGGGAAAACCCGTTTTGAGTCCCAAACCGGAAACAAGGAGTAAAAATCAATGGAAAATTCAAAATCGGAAGCATACGCAAATGCCGGCGTGGATATTACTGCCGGATACCGTGCGGTGGAGCTGATGAAGCAGCACATTGCACGTACGAAAACCGACGGCGTTCTGTCCGGAATCGGCGGATTCGGCGGATTGTTTGAGCCGAAGCTCGGCGGTATAACGCAGCCGGTCCTTGTCAGCGGAACGGACGGTGTCGGCACCAAGCTGAAGCTTGCCTTTCTTCTTGACCGGCATGATACGGTCGGAATCGACTGTGTTGCCATGTGCGTCAATGACATCATCTGCTGCGGAGCCAGTCCGCTGTTCTTCCTTGACTACATCGCCTGCGGAAAAAACATTCCGGAACGGATTTCCGACATTGTAAAGGGAGTCTGTGACGGATGTGTGCAGGCAGGCGCCGCGCTCATCGGCGGGGAAACCGCCGAAATGCCCGGCTTCTATCCGGAGGACGAATACGATCTTGCCGGATTCTGTGTCGGCTTGGTAGACAAGAGCAAAATCATCGACAACCGGAACATGTGTGCAGGAGACATCGTGATCGCCCTTCCCTCCTCCGGTCCCCATTCCAACGGTTACTCCCTGATCCGCAAGGTCTTTGACGTGGAAAACCGGGATCTGTCGGGTGCTATTCCGGAGTTTGGAGGTGTGTCACTTGGCGAAGCTCTTCTCACGCCGACCAGAATTTATGTAAAACCGGTGCTGGAACTGCTTGACAAGGTTTCCGTCCGCGGCATCTCCCACATCACCGGCGGCGGTTTTTACGAAAACATTCCCCGCAGCATTCCGGAAGGGCTTTGTGCCGTCATCGACCGGAGCGCCGTCCGGGTGCTTCCCGTTTTTGATCTGATTGCAAAGGAAGGAAAAATCAG
>CAKSPO010000083.1 GCA_934481515.1 uncultured Eubacteriales bacterium | reverse complement strand
ATCCAGAAGGGGCAAATACTTCTCATCAATCCGGCGAATGGCGTCGAGCCGTTTGGAATCTTCCGGCCTGTCATTGCCGAACAGAATATAATCCGCCGACAGGCCGAGAACTTTACAGATCTTAATTAACATTTTCACAGAAATACCGGTTCTGCCGCGTTCCAGCTCTGCCAGATAAGAGACACTGACGTCCAGTTTTTCCGCGAATTTCTCTCTTGTGTAGCCCAGTTCCTCACGCGCTTTGCGGATTCGCATATACATTTACTGTCACCTCAGCATATAGTATCGGTGATAGTTTCACAAATTAACATCAACTAATATTGTATAAATTACATATTGCATTACTTGATGCTTTGGTGTATGATAGGGTTGTGCTCAGGTACACTGATAATTTTTACGAGAGGGTGAAAATACACGAAACGGATTCTATCAGCAATTCTTGCCGTCGCACTTTGTCTAAGTCTTGCAGGCTGTAAAAGCAAAGCAGAACGAGACTTGGAGGACTTGCAAAGGGCCGCGGAGGAATTCCGGAAAGCGGCAGAGGATGCCGCAAAGCAGTATGACCAAGTGAAAAACGACTTTGACGACTATAATCAAGCGTTGGAAAGGATTCAGGGAAAATAATATGAGAAAAATAATTGCTTTGGCCATGGCAGTGGTGTTGTGCATTTCATTATGTGCCTGCACCAAAACGGAAACAGCAAACAACCCGACCTCTAAAGCACTGGAACAGTCACAACAGGCAGCGGTCCCCACAGAAGCAGGAAGCAGTGTCCATCCGCTTCAGCTTGGAGAGAAAGCGGATGCAGGGTTTGTATCGTTGGAATTTTCTTCGGCGGCACTGACGTATTCGGTCGGCGGGCATGGCTTTTCCACAACTGCCGGGGATGGGAAAAGATGCTTCAGTCTGGTGGGCATTGCGGAGAACACAGGAAATGCGCCGCTGCCGATTGAGACCATGTGCGCGGAAATGGTATTTAATGACCAGTATACGTATACCGCGTATGGCAAAATGATCGACAGCGACAGGATACCCGCGTCCCTTGCTCCGCTCGAGCAAAACGGTTTTTGGGTATATGCCGAAATCCCGGAGAATCTGGTTGACCAACTGGAAAGCTGCGTGATACGTTTCTCCTTTAATGAAGACTGCGCCACGTATCCGAAGACAGTTGACGATGGCGATTTTATATACGAAATAAAGCTTAGTGAAAATGATTGCGCGGCCGCATTGGATGCAACCGGTACGGCAAGTATTTTCTTTGACGAATGCCCCATTCTTCCCACGCCGGAAAGCTTTGAACCGGTCAGCATAGCTTCTTCCGGGTCTTCGTCATTGAACGGAAAGGTATCGTCTATCTACTACTCCTATGTTGGCATATTTGGCAGAAACGATGATATGGAGGAAGCATTTCAGGATTACGTTCAGCATATTCAGAAACTCGGATTTACCGTAAAGGAAAATGGCGCGGACTATGATGTGTACGCCGGAACGGTAAAAGTGGCGACCGCATCCGTCAACAGTCAGGGTATGAAGTTTGACATCGTACCCGGGAACGAAAACATCGATTCCTCTGTTCTGGGAGACGTGGGTAATTCCGAGAACCAGTCTGATCCTGTTCTGAAAATAGGCGACACCATTGAAACAGATTATTGCCGGATGACGCTTGACAAATATGACAGCGACGTGGAAATAACCTCCGGGACAAGTCAAAGTGGATACTACCGAAATTATACATCGGAAAACGGAGACCCATATTTCTACATTTTCGGTTCGTTTAAGAATTTAAGCGGGAAGCCTGTAGACATCCGCAATATCTACGTGCAAATGTGCTTTGACGGGACATATAATTACAGAGGAGAAATCTCCGGCGTAAGCGATGCAATCGGAGACTTCATAATTGACGTTTCTCCGCTCGCCGAAGTGAACTATTACATCTACGCTGCTGTACCGCAGGAGTTGATTGATTCTTATTCAACTTGTGAAATAAGGGTAGGCTTTACGGAGAACTTTGACTATAAAGTGATTGATGTAAACGACTTGCCCCAGTTTAAGATGTGCGACGACATTTTCACGATTGTTCTCCATTAAAAGCCACCATACAAAAATGCTCCCAACCGAGGGAAATCGGTTGGGAGTTTTTTCATCATTCAGACACCGCTGTATTCCAGATATGTACCCCGTCTCAGCAGGGCGGCGGCGCATTTTTCGCAGAGGTAGTCCTCCGTGAGCAGCGCCTCCGGCGCGCCTTCCTCTGTTCCGCCGCAGCGGGCGCAGGCGGGAATCGTTACGATCTTCTTTTCATAGATCCAGTAGGCTGTCCCCGAGGGAACCACCGTGGAAAAGTCGAACCGGTCGGTCTTATGACCTTCCAGCTTTCCGTAATTGTAAATGTTGGAGTCCCGTACCTGGATCACATCGTCGTCGAACATCTTTTCCA
>CAKSPO010000082.1 GCA_934481515.1 uncultured Eubacteriales bacterium | reverse complement strand
TCCGCTGCGATTGCCGCATGTGCGATCCCGGCGGTGGAGGTTCCCATCAGAATTTCCGCCTCCGGATATTCTCTTTTGATCGTTTCCGCAATGGCGCGTTCGACCTCCGTCCGGACAGCAGGAGCGGTCAGAATCAGTCGGTTGTCGCAGTATACCGGGCTTTTGATTCCGCTTGCCCACGTAAACGGCTCCTCCGGGCGGAAGAACACTGCCCGGATGGACAACAGTGCTTTTGCGATTTTTTTCTTCGTTTCTTCCATCGTTTTTCTCCTTTTCATTCGTTTCCGGAAAATTCCCGGACACAGCGCTCATATGCCTCAACGGGATTCTCTGCCGCCGTAATGGGTCTGCCGACGACGATATAATCCGAACCGTTTTTCCTTGCCTCTGCGGGAGTCATAACGCGCTTCTGATCTCCCCGCTCACCGTCAGCAAATCGCACGCCCGGTGTGACGGTCAGAAAGCGACTGCCGCATCTTTCATGAACCGCTCCCGCCTCCAGCGGCGAGCAGACGACGCCGTCCAGCCCCGCCTCCTCTGCCAGCATTGCGTAGGAGAGAACCACCTCCGGCATCGGGCGGTTGATGAGCAGCTCCTCGTGCAGAGCGCGCTCGTCGGTACTGGTGAGCTGTGTGACCGCAATCAGAAGCGGGCGGGAACCGTCCTCCCGCGTCAGTCCCGCCAGCGCCGCTTCCATCATTTCTTTGGTACCGGCGGCATGCAGGTTACACAGATCCACCTCCAGAGAGGACAGCACGCGCATTGCTTTCTTCACGGTGTTCGGGATATCATGCAGTTTCAGATCCAGAAAAATCCGGTGTCCGCGCGCCTTGATCTGCCGGACAATTTCGGGGCCCTCTGCGTAAAAAAGCTCCATGCCGATCTTTACAAACAGCTTTCTTTCTCCGAAAAGATCAAGAAAACCGTATACTTTTTCCACGTTGTCGAAATCCAAAGCAATGATAACTCTGCTCTCATCCATTGTGCGCACCTCCTATGATTTCACTGAGATTTTCGATTCTGTACCGCTCCATCACTGCGGGAAGGGCTTCGACGATGCGGAGAGAAGCATAGGGGTCGATCAGGTTTGCCGACCCGATTCCGACCGCCGTCGCGCCCGCCATCATCATTTCAACGACCTCCTCCGCGCTTGACACGCCTCCCATTCCGATGATCGGAATGCGAACCGCTTCATAAACCTTATACACCATGGCAAGCGCGACCGGAAACAGCGCAGGTCCCGCATATCCCGCGATTTTGTTGGCAATAACCGGCTTTCTTTTCCCGGGGTCGATCCGCATACCGGTCAGCGTATTGATCATGCTGATTCCGTCCGCTCCGCTCTCCTCGCACGCCTTTGCAATGGAAACGATGTCGGTCACGTTCGGGGACAACTTCATGTAAACCGGTTTTTTTGCAACCGCCTTGACGGCTTTTGTCACCTCTGCCGCACGTTCCGGGGAGGTTCCCATCGCCATGCCTCCGTGATGTACGTTCGGGCAGCTGATGTTTACCTCCAGAATGCCGACCTGCTCCTCCCGACCGAACCGCTCCGCAAGCGCGACATATTCCTCCGTGGAGGAGCCGCCGATGTTGGCAATCACCTTTTTCCGGAAAACCGTTTTCAGTTGCGGAAGCTCTTCCGCAATGACATAATCCGCCCCCGGATTCTGAAGTCCGATGGAGTTGATGATTCCGGCACGGCTCTCCGCAATCCGCGGTTGCGGATTGCCGAAGCGCGGCTCCAGAGTGGTCCCCTTGAAAGAGAAGGTCCCCAGCCGGTTGATGTCGTAAAGCTCCGCATATTCCCTGCCGTAGCCGAAGGTCCCGCTGGCGGGAATGACCGGATTTTCCAGTTCCCATCCGGAGAGTACCACCTTTGTATTTACCATATGATCTCCTCCCTCTTCATGACGGGGCCATCCCGACAAATTCGCTTATAACCGTACTTTGTCTTGCAGGAGCATCCCATGCAGGCACCGAAGCCGCATCCCATGCGGGCTTCAAAGCTGTACTCTCCCGCTGTTGTAAGTACGGCATCCAATGCGCGGAACATCGGCTCCGGTCCGCAGGCATAAAAATAGGTATACGTCAATCCTTCTACGGCATCCGTAACAAAGCCCTTCTTTCCCCGGCTTCCGTCCGCCGTTGTGACAAGGACGCGGGCACCGAGTGCTTCAAACCGCTCCGCGTAAAACACCTCCGACGCGGTATTGAAGCCGATCAGCACCGTGGGAACAGCGCCTGCCTTTGTCAGTCTGCGACAAAGCAGATACAGCGGGGGGACGCCGACGCCCCCGCCGATGAGCAAGGGGCTTTGCCCCCCCGCGGATACGTCAAATCCGTTGCCGAGTCCCGCAAGCGTATTGATGGTGCGTCCCGGCTCCATCCGGGAAAGGATTTCCGTTCCGCTTCCGACGACCTTGTAAATCAGGGTCAGTTCTCCCGGTTCG
>CAKSPO010000081.1 GCA_934481515.1 uncultured Eubacteriales bacterium | reverse complement strand
GCATGTACCGTGGAATAATCGAACTCCACGCCCTGCCCGATGCGGATGGGACCTGCGCCGAGCACGATGATCTTTTTCTTCTCCGGATGTGCGGCGGACTCGTTCTCCTCCGCGTAAGTGGAATAGTAGTACGGGATATAGGCATCAAATTCCGATGCGCAGGAGTCGATCGCTTTATAGACGGGGTGAAGCTTTTCCTTCTCCCGGAAATCGGCGACCTCTGTCTCACGGCAGCTCCAAAGCTTCGCGACTGCTTTGTCGGAAAAGCCGTATTTTTTGCATTCCGCCAATGCTTTAAGGTCAAACGGGTGTTGTGCAAGCTCCTTTTCCAGTTCTGTGATATGTGCGATCTTGGAAAGGAAGAACGGATCAATCCCTGTCGTTCCGGCAATTTCCCCGATACCGGCGCCGCGGCGGAACAGCTCCGCAATCATGAAAATCCGGTCGTCCGTCGCGTTGACGATATAGTCCTTCAGCTCTTTCTCCGACATGGCAGACGCTTTTGCCGAAAACAGATGATATGCGCCCGCTTCCAGAGAGCGCACCGCCTTGAGCAGACTCTCCTCGCAGGTTCTTCCGACGCTCATGACTTCTCCTGTCGCCTTCATCTGTGTGGAAAGGCGGTTGCTCGCACTGGCAAATTTATCAAACGGGAAGCGCGGCATTTTGGTCACGACATAATCAAGCGCCGGCTCAAAGCTTGCCGGTGTATTGGGAAGCAAAATCTCGTCCAGCCGCATTCCCACCGCAATCTTGGCAGAGACGCGGGCGATCGGGAAGCCACTTGCCTTGCTTGCCAGTGCGGAGGAGCGCGAAACCCTGGGATTAACTTCAATGACATAATAGCGGAAGGACTCCGGATCCAGTGCAAACTGAACGTTGCACCCGCCTTCAATCTCCAGACTGCGGATGATCTTCAGGGCGCTGTTGCGGAGCATCTGGTATTCGCGGTTGGTCAGGGTCTGGCTGGGACAAACCACGATGGAGTCTCCCGTATGTACGCCGACCGGATCCAGATTTTCCATATTGCAGATGGTGATTGCCGTGTCATTTGCGTCCCGCATGACCTCATATTCAATCTCTTTGTATCCCTTGACGCTCTTTTCCACCAGTACCTGCCGTACCGGGGAAAGCTCCAGCGCGTTCTCCATAATCCGGCAGAAATCCTCGCGGTCGTTGGCAAATCCGCCGCCCGTGCCGCCGAGTGTAAATGCCGGACGCAGAACCACCGGATATCCGATGCGCTCCGCCGCGGCAAGTCCTTCCTCCGTGGAAGTGGCAATTTCGGAGGGGCAGACCGGTTCTCCGATTTGTTCGCAAAGCTCCTTAAACAGTTCTCTGTCCTCGGCGCGCTCGATACTCTCGCTCTTGGTTCCGAGCAGCTCCACGCCGCATTCCCGCAGCACGCCTTTCTTTTCCAGCTGCATGGCGAGATTGAGACCGGTCTGCCCGCCAAGCCCCGGAATGATGGCATCCGGACGTTCATAGCGGATGATTTTTGCTATGTATTCCAGCGTCAGCGGTTCCATATAAACCTTGTCTGCTATGGTCGTATCCGTCATAATCGTTGCAGGATTGGAGTTGCAGAGCACGACCTCGTACCCCTCTTCCTTCAGGGCAAGGCACGCCTGTGTTCCGGCGTAATCAAATTCCGCGCCCTGCCCGATGACGATGGGACCGCTTCCGATCACCATAATCTTTTTCAGGTCGTTTCTCTTAGGCATTTTCCGCTCCTCCGTTCTTTCTCATTTCCGCAACAAACCGGTTGAACAGGTATCCGCTGTCTTCCGGTCCCGGGGCGCTCTCCGGATGGTACTGTACCGAAAAGACACGGTCGCGCTCACAGCGCACCCCCTCCACCGTGCCGTCCAGCAGGTTGATATGCGTCTCCTCCAGTCCCGTCCCGGCAAGCGATTCGGGAACAACCGCATAGCTGTGGTTCTGAGAGGTGATCTCCACCTTTCCGGTCAGAAGATTTTTGACCGGGTGGTTTCCGCCGCGATGACCGAATTTGAGCTTATAAGTTTTCGCTCCGTACGCAAGCGCGATCATCTGATGTCCGAGACAGATGCCGAAAATCGGGAGTTTTCCGCGCATCCGGCGCACCAGATCAATGACGGGAAGAACATCCTCCGGATCCCCTGGTCCGTTGGAAAGGAACAATCCGTCGGGGTTCATGCGCTCGATTTCCGACACCGGCGTATCATACGGAAATACGGTCACGTCGCACCCGCACCGATTGAGAGAGCGGACAATATTCTGCTTCATGCCGCAATCGATGGCGGCAACGCGGCAGACCGTTTTCTCAGCCGGAAAGAAACGGATTTTTTTTGTAGATACCCGCGCGACGGCATCGTGCGGAATCACATACGCCGCAAGCCTTTTCCGGGCTTCCTCTGCGTCGGTTGCAGCATCCGTCAGAATACCAAGCCGGCTTCCCTTCTCCCGGATGCTCCGCGCCAGCCGCCGGGTATCTACACCCTCCAATCCTGCAATTCCGAACCGGGTCAGATAGTCCGACAGTGTTTCCT
>CAKSPO010000080.1 GCA_934481515.1 uncultured Eubacteriales bacterium | reverse complement strand
TCCGGTGCCGATTTCAAAAAGGTTTATCTTACCTTCCAGGAATATTTCAAGCACCCCGGAAAGGATGGCGCACGCTGGGGAGAACCCGTTGCGGCACTCCTCGGCGCGTTCAGGGCACAAATGGAGCTTGGCATCGCCGCAATCGGCGGAAAGGACTCCATGAGCGGAAGCTTTGAGAAGCTGGATGTTCCGCCAACGCTGGTTTCTTTCGCCGTCACGACCGCAAAGGTCTCCGACATTATCTCTCCGGAATTCAAAGCAGCCGGACATCCGGTCATTCTGCTCCGCGCCGACTGCGACGAAAACGGGTTGCCGCAGACCAAATCTCTCCTTTCGGTTCTGAACCGGGTCACCTCTCTCCTGCACAGCGGAAAAGCCGTTTCCTGCTACACGCCGGGAATGGGCGGCATTGCCGCGGCAATCATGAAAATGTGCTTCGGCAACGGCATCGGGTTTGCTTATGCAGACCACATTCCGACAGATGAGCTGTTTCAAAACAGTTACGCCTCTTTCCTCCTGGAAATGGCAGAGGGCGCCGAGGGCTATCAGATCCTCGGGACAACGTCCGATGCTCCGGAAATTACGCACGGATCCGAAAAAGTTTCCCTCGATTCTCTGCTCTCCGTTTATGAGGAGAAGTTGGAGAGCGTCTTCCCGTGCAACATCAAAAACCGTGCGCCGAAGCCGAAAACGCTCTCCTATCAGGCGAGTGAACCCTGTTATGCTCCCGCAATCCGGGTGGCGAAGCCGCGGGTACTGATCCCAGTCTTCCCCGGTACCAACTGTGAATACGATTCCGCCAAAGCCGTTGCGGACGCCGGGGCAATCCCGGAGATCACCGTCATCCGGAACCTCAACGCCGCGGATATTGCGGCAAGCGTCTCGGAATTTGCCGCGAAGCTGAAAGATTCGCAGATTGTTTTTCTGCCCGGCGGTTTTTCCGGCGGCGACGAACCGGACGGAAGCGGGAAATTCATTACCGCATTCTTCCGGAACCCGGAAATCCGGGAAGAGGTCACAAATCTGCTTGAAAAACGGGACGGGCTGATGTGCGGCATCTGCAACGGATTTCAGGCACTGATCAAATTGGGATTGGTTCCGTTCGGAAAAATCATGGAGCCGGACGCCTCTTTCCCGACGCTTACCTACAACACCATTGCACGACATCAGTCCCGGATTGTGCGCACGCGCATTGTTTCCAACAAATCCCCGTGGCTTTCGCTGATGCAGGTCGGCGAGATTGTCAATGTTCCCGTCTCCCATGGTGAAGGCAGATTTCTTGCCGACAATGAATGCCTCGCGCGTCTCGCCGCCAACGGACAGATTGCAACACAGTACGCGGATTTTTCCGGGAATGCAAGCAATGACATCCGCTTCAATCCGAACGACTCCGCAGGTGCCGTAGAGGGAATCACTTCGCCGGACGGCAGAGTGTTCGGAAAAATGGGACACAGTGAGCGCATCGGAAACGGGCTCTACAAGAACGTCCCCGGAAACTACGACATCCGGATGTTTGAATCCGCGGTCAGATATTTCAAAAAGTAAGGAGAACCGACATGGCTGTTTTATCGGATATTGAAATTGCTCAGGCTTGCCGCCCGAAGCATGTTTCGGAGATTGCCGGGCGCGCCGGAATCGCACCGGAATTTGTGGAGCAATACGGAAATTACAAAGCGAAAATCGATCTTTCCTATCTGAATTCCGGCGAAAAGAAGAACGGAAAGCTGATTCTTGTGACCGCAATTACGCCGACCCCCGCCGGAGAAGGAAAAACAACCACAACCATCGGTCTGGCTGACGGACTTGCCCGGATCGGCAAAAAAGCGGTCGTCGCGCTCCGGGAGCCTTCCCTCGGTCCTGTGTTCGGCGTGAAGGGGGGAGCTGCCGGCGGCGGGTATGCGCAGGTGATTCCGATGGAGGATATCAATCTGCATTTCACCGGGGATTTTCATGCCATCGGTGCGGCAAACAATCTGCTTGCCGCCATGCTTGACAATCACATTCAGCAAGGGAACGCGCTCGGAATCGACCCGCGCAGAATCACCTGGAAGCGCTGTGTCGATATGAACGACCGGCAGCTTCGTTTCGTGGTGGACGGACTCGGCGGTCGGGTCAACGGCACGCCGCGCGAGGACGGTTTCGACATCACGGTCGCCTCGGAGATTATGGCGGTGCTTTGCCTGTCCTCCTCCGTTTCGGATCTGAAGACCCGGCTGTCCCGCATCATTGTGGGCTATACCTATGACGAGCGTCCCGTCACCGCGGGCGATCTGAAAGCGGCGGGCGCCATGACCGCGCTCCTTCGGGACGCACTCAAACCGAATCTGGTACAGACGCTGGAAGGAACGCCCGCATTTGTTCACGGCGGTCCCTTTGCCAACATCGCGCACGGATGCAACTCGGTGCTTGCCACGCGGATGGCGCTGAAAGCAGGTGACTACGCCGTGACGGAAGCCGGATTCGGCGCGGATCTCGGCGCGGAAAAGTTTCTGGACATCAAATGCCGCATGGCGGGGCTTGCTCCGGATGCCGCCGTCGTTGTGGCAACGATACGGGCACTGAAAATGCACGGCGGCGTTTCCAAAGCGGAACTTGCCGCAGAGAATCCGGCGGCTTTGGAGGCAGGGCTTCCCAATCTTATGCGCCATGTTTCCAACCTGAAAAACGTTTACGGGCTGCCGGTTGTGGTTGCCGTCAACCGGTTTCCGACAGATACAGACCGGGAAATCGCACTTCTGATGGAAAAATGCCGGGA
>CAKSPO010000079.1 GCA_934481515.1 uncultured Eubacteriales bacterium | reverse complement strand
GGAAGCATCTGGTCAGCACCTACGGGCAGACTGTAGAGTTTGCGGATTACAGAGAGTACATGCTGGGCGATGACATCCGCCGAATCGACTGGAATCTGTACAGCCGTTTTGAGAAATACTTTATCAAGCTTTTCACCGATGAGCGGCAGATGCATGTGCAGATTTATCTGGACTGCTCCGGCTCTATGGGAAAAGTCAATCCCAAGAAGGGCGCGTATGCCATCGGTGTTGCTGCGGCGATCGGCTATCTTGCCATCCATAACATGGATAAGGTATCCTATCACCTCATCAAAGGAGACAAGGCGGAGAATCCGTTTGGCACCATCGTCGGAAAGAATGCATTCTTCCGCGCGATGAATGCGTTGGACCAGACCGAGTTTGTGGACGAGGCGGAGATTTCCTCCGCCATTGTCAGTACGCCGAATATGGGAACCGGGGACGGGCTTACCGTGATTATCTCCGACTTTTATTCGGACAGCGACTGGAAAAAAGGTGTGGATTACCTGGTCTATAAGAAGAAACAGGTACTTCTGATTCAGGTACATTCCCCGGACGAGCTGGATCCGACTTATACCGACCGGATCAACCTGATTGATTCGGAGTCTACCGATATGGCGGACACGAGAAATATGAAAATCAGGATCAATAAATCCATGCAGCTGGCATTTAAGGAGGCAGTAACGGCTTTCTTTGACGACATTCAGGACTTTTGCAAGCGGAGAGATGCAGGATTTATGTCTCTGGACTGCGAAGAGCCAATCGAAAAAGAGCTATTCTCTGAACTGCTGAAAAGAGGTACCGTGTCGTGAAAATCCTCATCCCGTTAGGGCTTCTCGGCTTGCTTGGAATTGTCGCTTTGATTCTCATCTACATCATCAAACCGAACTTCCAGCAAAAGCTGATCTCCAGTACCTTCATCTGGAGACTGAGCCTGAAATTCAAAAAGAAAAAAATTCCGCTCAGCAGGCTCCGCAACATTCTGCTGATCGTGTGTCAGGTGCTCATCATCACCACCATCGCGGTGATTCTCGCAAAAGCGGTCACCGTTCTCAAGGAGAAGATTACCCAGCCCGAGGTGGTGCTGGTGATCGACTCTTCCGCCAGCATGCGTGCCGGAACCGAAGAGTCCACGCGTTATGAGCGTGCGGTGGAAGCTGCCATCAAGCGGGCGCAGGAGACCTTTGACCGGGACGGAATCGTTTCCGTGGTTCTTGCGGGCAATAACAACCGCTTCCTGGTGGAAAGAGCCTACGCGGACAGTCGGGATAAAACCATCGGAGACCTGAGAGCTCTGTTGGACGGCGAAACCGACTGTACCTATTCCTCTTCGGATCTTTCCTCTGCCGTGGCACTTTCGGATCGGATTCTCAGCATCAATCCGTCGGCGAAAACGTACGTTTATACCGACAAAAATTATGCACAGCTCAACCATGTGGAGCTGATCAACGTTGCCGAGAAGACCGAATGGAACGCAGCCATTCTGAGCGCAACCGCGGATTTTGAAGATAACTATTATACCTTCCGGATTGAAGTCGTCTGCTATGGGCGGGATCTTGACCTTGACGTCAATCTGGAGGTTTTCGGCGTTAATGCCACAAGTAGCGAGGACACTTCCGCAGGGAACCTATCCCTGAAGGAAAGTGTTCCGTGCTCTTCTGACCAGGTGTATACGGTGATTTTCAAGTATTTCCCGGATGAAAATTATGCGGATGCGGTGGAAGCGTACGAAAAGACGTTGCCGGAAAATGCCGTGCTTCACCTGCTCGGTTCCGGAGAGGGTGTTACCTCCTACCAGTCTGTTCACGTCAGCCTTTCTCTCGACGGGAGCAATCCCGTAGAGGATTCGATTACCCTGGACAACAGCTTTGATATTTACGACGGCTTGAAGGAGCGCATCAAGATTCAGTATTGCAGTTCCGGAAGCGATCCGGTATCCGGTGAAACACTGGGACCGAACGTTTTCTTCCAGGAGGTTCTTGCCGTTCTGAAGAAGAATTACGAGGCAAAGTGGGATCTGGACATTACCGAGGTCAAACGAGGTCAGACGCCTGCTTTGGAGGGGTACGATTTCTACATCTTTGAGCATTCCATGCCGGAGAAGCTTCCCACGGACGGCGTTGTTCTTTTGGCGGATCCTTTGGGAACCCCAAGCGGTGCCGGCTTCCGCGCGGAGAAACTCGTTGATATGAGCAAGAAGAGCGTCTTCCTGGCTCCGGAAGAGACCCATCCGATTCTGAATAATATTGAAGCAACCAATATTACGGTCAGCCGGTATGTGAAGGTTTCGTACGATCCGGAATACACCATGCTGCTTTCCTATGCAGGGGATCCGATGCTTCTTGTCAGAAATGATGAGAAGGCGCAGGTTGCCGTGATGTGCTTCTCGCTGCACTATTCCAATCTCGCGCTTCTGATGGATTTTCCTCTGATGATGCGCAACATGTTCGAATATTTCTTCCCGACAACCATCGAAGGCAATTCCTTTGAGACAGAGCAGACCGTCTCTGTCAACTGCCGCGGAGATGAGTTGAACGTAAAGGGCTATGAAACCGACTTTACCCTTACTTCATTCCCTGCGCAACTGACGCTGAGCCTGCCCGGCTCCTACCAGCTGTCGCAGACGACGCGTACCGGAAAAGAGGTTTCCACTACGGTATATGTTCGCGTTCCGAGAGCAGAGAGCGATCTTTTCGCGGAGGAAGGCGCACTCACCGGTCCGTATTACGAGGTGGATGAGAGCGATTATTATCAGGATCTTTTGCTGTATCTTGCCGGTGCCTTGGTTTTCCTGCTTCTGCTTGAGTGGTATCTGCAGCACAAGGAAAGCAGTATTTAAGGA
>CAKSPO010000078.1 GCA_934481515.1 uncultured Eubacteriales bacterium | reverse complement strand
ATAGGTCATGACAATTGCCTGATCCGTATAGGACGGATCCGATACGATCTCTTCGTATCCTACCATGGAAGTGTTGAATACCACCTCGCAGATTTTCTCGCTTCGCGCCCCGAAGCGATATCCGCAGAACTCGCTCCCGTCCTCCAGAATCAGTTTTCCGTCGTATGCTCTTGCCATACCGTTCTTCCTCCCGTTACCGTTTTGATGCATCTTCCGAATACCCGCCTTCCCGCGAAGGGGGTGCTTTTCCCTTTCGAAACGAATTCCGAAGGATCTATCACATACGGTGTTCCGATTTCAAATACCGTATAATCCTCTCCGTCCGTCGGAATCCCGAACCGTTGCCGGGGACGGACGCACATCCGGTCAATCAGCTCCCGCGCACTCAAAAAACCGGTGCGGACAAGCTCTGTATACAGAACCGGAAATGCGGTTTCCAATCCCGTGATTCCGAAGAGGCTGCCGGAAAGCCCCCGGCTCTTCTCCTCCTCGCTGTGCGGTGCATGGTCGGTGGCAATCATGTCGATTGTTCCGTCTGCGAGTCCCTCCAGCAATGCCTCCCGGTCACTCCGCGTCCGGAGCGGCGGATTCATCCGGAACCGTCCGTCCTCCTGCAGGTCCTCTTCCGAGAGCACCAGGTAATGCGGCGCGGTCTCGGCGCTTACGTCAACGCCGCTTCGTTTTGCTTCGCGGATCAGTCCGACTCCTTCCCTGGTGGAAACATGACAGATATGATAGGAAACTCCCGTTTCCGCCGCCAGCTCCAAATCTCTCTCGATCTGGCGGTATTCGCTCTCGGAGGAAATGCCGCGATGCCCGTGCGCCTTTGCATAAACGCCGTCGTGAATATAGCCGCCGTGAAGCAGAGTGTTATCCTCGCAGTGTGCCGCAATGATTTTGCCGAGCGCTTTTGCTCTCTGCATTGCCTCACGCATCAGCCCCGCATCCTGAACGCCCCGCCCGTCGTCGGAAAAAGCGCAGATATCCGGTGCCATTCCTTCCATATCCGACAGTGCCTTTCCCTCTTCTCCTATCGTGATTGCTCCGTAAGGAAGAACCCTGACAACCGCATCGCGGGAGATGATCTCCGTCTCCTGCCGCAAATGCTCCCGGCTGTCCGGCACCGGAGAAAGGTTCGGCATGGCGCACAGTGCCGTAAATCCGCCGCGGGCACCGGCGGCAGTCCCCGTTGCAATCGTTTCTTTATACAAAAAGCCCGGTTCTCTTAAGTGAACGTGTACGTCACAGAGACCGGGAAAAATCATATATGAATCTGAAAAAACAGGAAAACTTCCTTTGCCTTGAAAAAACGTCTCCAAAAGAACACGGATTTCGGAATGACTGCATCTGTTCTGATTCGGCATTCTGCTCCTCCTTCTGCGCCCCGCATCTGCCGGAAGCGCTTCTTTCTTTATATTCTACCATACTTGTTCCTCCGTGTCAAGAGCAAAAACGGGATTTTTTGCGAAAAGAAAATTTCTATGCAAAGCCCACAAAATCCGGTCAGAAAATACCGATGTTTTTCTGACCGATGCACACTTGATTTTTCGTGCGGATTGTGTTATCCTAATCATGAAAGAGGTTCTTTGTGACTGACGGATCTGCAGAGAATACTGCGCGGGAGCAAGGAATAATATGAGAGAGATTCTCTCCGCCGACCGTCTGGGCACAGTTAAGTTACCGTAAAGCCTTAACTGCGCTCTTTTTGTTTTTTATTTTACGACAGGAGGTTTGTCCGATGAAAAAAGTTGCCGTAATCATGGGAAGCGACAGTGATCTGCCCGTTGCAAGAAAAGCTGCCGAAACGCTCTCATCGTTCGGGATTCCCTTTGAGGTACACGTGTACTCCGCGCACCGCACGCCCGAAGAAGCAAAAGCCTTTGCCGCGGGGGCAAGACAAAACGGCTTTGGCGCCATCATTGCCCTTGCAGGAATGGCTGCGCACCTTGCGGGTGCCATTGCAGCATCCACTACGCTCCCCGTCATCGGGGTTCCTGTAAAATCAGGTTCTCTCGGCGGCATTGACGCTCTGCTATCCACCGTGCAGATGCCATCCGGCATCCCGGTTGCCACGGTTGCGATAGACGGAGCAGTCAATGCCGCTTTGTTATGCGCGGAAATTTTCGCCGTCAGTAACGACTCGCTCGCCGAAGCACTTGCGGAAAAGCGCCAATCGGATGCAGAAAAGGTCCTTTGCAAAGACACCGCCGTCTCGGCGGAATTCCAAATATAATTCATATAAACCGGAGGGTTCATCAATGAAAAAGGCAGAACAGCTCTACGAAGGAAAAGCAAAAAAGGTTTTTGCAACAGAGGATCCCGCACTGGTCATTGTCTCCTATAAGGATGATGCCACGGCGCTGGACGGTCTGAAAAAAGGTACCATTCTCGGAAAAGGCGCGGTCAACAACCGGATGTCGGATTATCTCTTCTCTCTTCTTGAAAAAGAAGGAATCCCGACACATTTTGTGGAAGAACTGAACGATCGGGAGGCACTGGTCAAAAAGGTTTCCATCGTTCCCCTGGAGGTCATTATCCGGAACATTTCCGCCGGTTCATTTGCCAAGCGCTATGGTGTAGAAGAAGGAATTGTTTTTGCAGAGCCGACGATCGAGTTCTCCTACAAAAACGATGCGTTGCATGACCCGCTTCTCAACTCCTATCATGCACTGGCGCTGGGACTTGCAACCAGGGAGGAAATTGAAACGATCAAATCCATGGCGTTCCGCGTCAATGAGATTCTGAAGGCATATTTTCTGAAGCTGAACGTCCGGCTGGTGGACTTCAAGCTGGAGTTCGGCAGACTTCCGGACGGAAAAATCGTTCTGGCGGACGAGATTTCCCCCGACACCTGCCGTTTCTGGGACGCGACTACCGGAGAAAAGCTTGACAAGGATCGTTTCCGTCGCGACATGGGCGGCGTAGAGGATGCCTACCGGGAAATGATGAAACGCGT
>CAKSPO010000077.1 GCA_934481515.1 uncultured Eubacteriales bacterium | reverse complement strand
GTTGTGGGAAGCGGAGGGCGTGAACACGCCATTATCAAAAAGCTGAAGGAAAATCCGGCAGCAGAGGTTATTTTCGCTCTGCCGGGGAATGGCGGAATTGCCGCAGATACCGTTTGTGTTCCGATCGGGGCATGCGAAATTGAACGGATCGTTTCGTTTGCCGTCGGTGAACACATTGATTTTGCCGTTGTTACGCCGGATGATCCGCTGGTGCTCGGCTGTGCCGACCGACTGAGAGAGGCGGGAATCCCCTGCTTCGGTCCCGGAGCAGATGCCGCCATCATTGAAGGCAGCAAGGTTTTTGCCAAAAATCTGATGAAAAAATATCATATTCCGACCGCGGCATACGAGGTCTTTGATGATCTTGCGAAGGCGCTGGAATATCTGGAGACCTCCCCGGTTCCCGTCGTTATCAAAGCGGACGGTCTGGCACTCGGCAAAGGCGTGACCGTTGCGACGACCCGTGACGAAGCCGTCCGCGCCGTTACGGATGCCATGCGGGACAAAAAGTTCGGACAGAGCGGCAACCGGATCGTGATTGAAGAATTTCTCACAGGTCCGGAGGTTTCCGTTCTCACCTTTACCGACGGAAAGGTCGTAGTCCCGATGGTCTCCTCCATGGATCACAAGCGCGCCCTTGACAATGATCTCGGTCCGAACACCGGGGGCATGGGAACCATTGCCCCCAACCCGTACTACACAGAGGAAATCGCCGAGCGTTGCAGAAAAGAAATCTTTCTTCCGACCGTGGAGGCAATGAACCGGGAGGGTCGAACCTTCCGCGGATGCCTCTACTTCGGTCTGATGCTGACACCGGACGGTCCGAAGGTGATTGAATATAACTGCCGCTTCGGTGATCCGGAAACACAGGTGGTGCTTCCCCTTTTGGACTGCGATCTTCTCACGGTGATGCGGAAAACGGAAAACGGAACCCTGTCCGAATCGGATGTGAAACTTCGTCAGGGTGCCGCATGCTGTGTGGTGATGGCATCGGACGGCTATCCCGGCTCCTATCGGAAGGGATACGAGATCCGCATTCCGGAAGAGCTTCGTTCTGCGGTCTCGGTCGCGGGTGCCATACGGGACGGGGAAAGGCTCCTCACCAACGGTGGCAGAGTCCTTGGGGTAACGGCAACAGCGGATACGCTCCGCGGCGCGGTTGCCGAAGCGTATCGGATGGTCGGCAAAATCTCGTTTGAAAATGCTTACTACAGAACAGACATCGGCAAAAAGGCGCTGATGAGAACGGAGAAATAAAGATGGTTTACCGGGTCTACGTTGAAAAAAAGCCGGAGCTTGCTGCGGAAGCGGCAGCGCTGTTTCAGGAAGCCGTTTCCCTGCTCGGAATTTCCGCTCTGCGCGGGGTACGTATCATCAACCGCTACGATGCGGAAAACATTTCTCAGGAGCTGTTTTCCACGGCAAAAAAGACTGTGTTTTCGGAGCCGCAGCTTGACACGGTGAGCGATACCTTTGACGCGAAGGGCGGAACGGTGTTTGCCGTGGAATATCTTCCCGGACAGTTTGACCAGCGCGCGGACTCTGCGGCGCAGTGTATTCAGATTCTTGCCAGATCCGTCCGCCCGCTGATCCGGACGGCAAAGGTCTATATTCTTTCGGGAGAGCTGACGGACGCGGAAGTCTCCCGGATCAAGAAGTACGTCATCAATCCGGTGGAAGCCAGAGAAGCATCTCTGGCGCTTCCCGAAACGCTCCGCATCCCCTATGTGATCCCGGAAAAGGTGGAAACGCTGAACGGCTTTACCGGACTTGATCGCACGGCGCTGGAAGCCTTCCGTCAAAAATACGGACTCGCCATGGACATTGACGATCTTACCTTTTTCCAGAGTTATTTCCGCTCCGAGAAGCGCGACCCCACCGTGACGGAGCTTCGCATGACGGACACCTACTGGTCCGATCACTGCCGGCATACGACGTTCCTGACGGTCATTGATGCCATTGACTTTGAAGATCCGCTCCTGCAAAAGACCTATGAGGAATACCTGGAGCTGCGCCGGAAGCTCGGCAGATCGGCACCGGTTTGTCTGATGGACATTGCCACCATTGCCGTCCGGGCGCTGAAGCGAGAGGGAAAGCTCCCGGATCTGGATGAAAGTGATGAAATCAACGCCTGCACGGTAAAGATGGAGGTGGAGGCGGACGGTGTCAAGGAGCCTTGGCTCCTTCTGTTCAAAAACGAAACCCACAACCATCCGACGGAAATCGAACCGTTCGGCGGTGCCGCCACCTGTATCGGCGGCGCAATCCGTGATCCGCTGTCGGGGCGTTCCTATGTCTACGGTGCGATGCGGGTCAGTGGCGCCGCTGACCCTCTGACGCCGATGGATAACACCATCAAAGGCAAGCTGCCGCAGCGGAAGATCGTGACATCCGCCGCCGCGGGCTATTCCTCCTACGGCAACCAGATCGGTCTTGCCACCGGCATTGTGGATGAAATCTATCACCCCGGATATGCCGCCAAACGCATGGAAATCGGTGCCGTAATTGCGGCAACACCGGAATGCAATGTCCGGCGGGAAACACCCGCGTCCGGGGATGTGGTCATTCTTCTGGGAGGTGCCACCGGACGCGACGGCTGTGGCGGTGCCACCGGCTCCTCAAAATCCCACACGGAGCAATCACTGGAAACCTGCGGTGCCGAGGTGCAAAAAGGGAACGCGCCGGAGGAGCGCAAGCTTCAGCGGCTGTTCCGCAATCCGGATGCCTGCCGCAAAATCAAGAAGTGCAACGATTTCGGTGCCGGCGGAGTCTCCGTCGCCATCGGAGAGCTTGCCGACGGACTTCTGATCAACCTCGACGCGGTTCCGAAAAAGTACGAGGGCTTGGACGGAACCGAGCTTGCAATCAGCGAAAGCCAGGAGCGCATGGCGGTTGTGGTAGCTCCCGAAGATGTCGATACCTTTCTGCGGCTTGCGCATGAAGAAAATCTCATGGCAACGCCCGTTGC
>CAKSPO010000076.1 GCA_934481515.1 uncultured Eubacteriales bacterium | reverse complement strand
CCCCAGCACTCCCGACCGAACGCCATCGGAACATGGGATTTTCTGCGGTTGCGGCAATACCCCTCCATCTGCACCTTTCCGCAAAGGATGCGACGGGCATCGGGACTGCACAGAAAGTGCAGAACCTCCGCATACTCCGCCCGAACCGTTTCCGGCAGGTTTTCGTCCGTTTGCAAGCCGTTTTCACCGAAGCACCCGCGCAGGAAACCGAGAAATCCGATTGCCGGATCTCCGTCCTCCAAAAACAGGTCTTTTTCAGCCCACAGGACCGTCCGTTCCAGTTTCACAGTTATCCTCCTTTTCTTCGGTCAGAAACGAAAGCAGATCGTCCTTGCGCAATGCCTCCTGTAGCAGGCACACCGTTTCAAGGTCGCCACGGCTCAGGGTTCGGATGCGCAGAAGCTCATACATGGGCAGTCCGATAATATCCCGTTTGGTGTGATACCCATTCTCCACCAGTTTGCGGAGAATGAGAATGTTGTGCGAATTGAGTTTTGCCATTACCGTTCCTCCCGTTCGGTTTTTGTTTTCGGTGTCCTGCATGATGCAAGCGTTTTCTTTGCAAAGTCCGGCAGTTTCTCTTCGGGGACAATACCAAGAACATACGGTCGTTCAATCCGACAGGCTGCCCCGCTGTAAAGGTTGGTGCAATAGCAGGCGCTTCCTCGACTGTTCGCCTCCGCACCGAAGCCGCCCGTGACATAGTAAAGCTGACCCGACAAATCGCGGTAGCTGTCATCCAACGCATCCGGCTTCAGGGCAACCACTTTGCCCTTGATGCTCCTATCATACGGTGCCGGCTCTACATCGTCCTTTCCGAAGCATGGGGCAACAGCGTCTCCTTTGGCGCTTTTCTCTGCTTCCAGTCTGACGGCTTCTGCCCGAAGGTCATCTGCAAACAGCTTCATGATCTCCTCATATCGATCTGAGCAAATCGCATCCGTGTATTCCGTCAGCAAGCCGTTCTGCGTGCAGATACATTTCATATACGGATGCTGTTCCTGCGGATTGTCGGATCTGGCATAAATCAGCCGCTTGTCACCAATCCACAGAGAGATCCGCACCGTGTACCCCGCAATGACTTCTTTTTCTTCCTGTTCCATATCCGTCCGCCTCACTTGTTATACCAATCGTCATAAACCGTGCCGGAGATGACGATTTCATTGGAAAGCCGAACGGATTCCAGATACCCTGCCGGTGTCCAGATGCCGCCGGTTTTCAGTACCACGCGATAACTGCCGTCCCGGTGGTAAAGAGGAATGAAGTGAACCCTTGCACCGCCTGCGTCCGCATTGCCGGCAAACTGATAGTCGTTTCCGACCGGCACAAGCGTTTCGGCTCGTCCGTCTACTGCCTCATACCCATACTCCGGGAAAAGTGCCGTGACATTCTGAATTCCCGTATAGGAAGATGCAGGAGCCATCGGAACCCCGCTGACGGCGTTCATGGTTCCTCTCCAGCGGAGATTCACACCGTAGCCGGACTTCATCTGCCAGATGCCGTTCACCTTTGTTGCCGTGGTACAGGAGGCATCCGGCGTCAGTGACGGTCTTATGAGTGACGCTCGGATTCCGTACTTTTTCAGCACAAATGCTCCGTTTTCATATACCCACTGCGTCCAGGTTGCGGAAGCACTTTTTGACGCAGGTCGTTCTGCGTCCGGTCGGTAATCGGCAGGCGCTTTTTCCTCATAACGGGTATCCGGTGTACGGTAAGTGTCGCGCACCTGCGGAAGAATGGCAAACTCGCGGCTGTTGTTGTCGGGATTGCGCTCATCGGCAAGATGGTCACTGTTGATACGGCACTGCACCCAACACATTCTTCCGACCGCCTTGTCGGGCACTCTCCACTTGAACCAGACAAGGTTGGTTCCGTTGGCGGGAACAACCACCTGCTCCCATTTGGCGGAAACAAGCGCCGTCTCTCTGCCGTCGATGACCGTGTAAACCACAAAGTCCGCGCGGAGGTTATCGGACGGGTAAATATCGGACATCCCCTCATTCCCGATATAAAAGGAAGTCACGACTTCCTCTCCGGCATAAAACTCTCCCGCCCCGGATACCGGTTCCACATTGGTTTCCACAACACGCTCCACCGTAAAAGCGGCAGATGCCGTATTGTTGCCGGTTCTCTTCTCGTTCCGGTAATCCGCCCGGTTCACCCAGACGGTCAGCGTCTGTTCTCCCTCCAGTCCGCCGCAGGCAAGCGAGAAGGTCACATGATTCACGCCGTATGCCACAAAATCCACCGTAGTCGAATAGATTTCTTTGTCGCCGATCCAGACCGATACAGGGATGCCGCTGTAAGCGTTATACCTGTCCCAGTTGTCCAGACGGAACCTTACCGAAACGCTTTCAAACTGTTTTGCTGTATCCGGCGTGACAGTCAGTTCAAGGACGGAAAAGTCGTAGTAACGCTCTCTCCAGACCGCATAAAGCGTAGCGTCCCCTTCCTCGGTATAAACGCCGCCTGCCGCCCAGGTCGGTGCGGTTGCTTTCGGGTTGGTACTCCAACCGAGAAAATCGTATCTGTCCCTTATCGGTACTCCGGCAGGCAGGATCAGATCGTTGCCATAGTTCTTGGTCACGCTTCCGGGGGCGTTTTTACCGCCGTTCGGATGGAACGATACCACATAGGTGTGAACCTCCCAGACGGCGCTCAGCGTCATGCTTTCGTTTACCGAATAGTTCGCTCCCGGCTGGTAATCCGCCTGTCCGGAACCGTTTTTGCTCCAACCGAGGAAGGTATAACCCTTGCGTGTCGGAATGACCGAGGAAATCGTCAGGTCAATATTCTCGGTTTTGGTCTGCGTTGCCGGTGCGCCGGTACCGCCGTTTGCGGAATAGCTGACGGTGTAGGTTTCGGGAATCTTTTCCCAAACGGCATACAGCGTGCGGCTGACATTGGACCTGTAATAATCCCCCGGCAGATACATCGCAGACAATGCCGTCGAATAGGGACTCCACCCACGGAACACATAACCGCTTCGGGTCGGCTCCGTAAACGGAATCGTAGCAGGTGCGGAATACCGCTTATTGATGCTGCC
>CAKSPO010000075.1 GCA_934481515.1 uncultured Eubacteriales bacterium | reverse complement strand
CCGGACGACCGTCTCCACCTTTTCTTTCAGAGGCATTTCATCCGGATAGGCAAATCGGAAATGCGACGTTTCCTCTTCGCAGAGACGAACGACTTCACGTGCAAGTGCTTCCCCTCCCTTGCCTCCTTCCGCGTGAACGGTGGAGAGAATGGCGTTGACTCCCATTTCCCGGCATTTTTCCATCAGAATGGCAATTTCCCGGTCTGTATCTGTCGGGAAACGGTTGACGGCAACCACAACAGGTAGCCCGTAAACGTTTTTCATGTTGGAAACGTGGCGCAAAAGGTTGGGAAGTCCTGCTTCCAAAGCAGCCGGATTTTCTGCGGCAAGCTCCGCTTTGGGAACACCGCCGTGCATTTTCAGCGCCCGTATTGTTGCCACGACGACAGCAGCATCCGGCGCAAGCCCCGCCATGCGGCATTTGATGTCCAAAAATTTTTCCGCGCCGAGATCCGCGCCGAATCCGGCTTCCGTCACGGCGTAGTCACCTGCTTTCAGTGCCATCCGCGTGGCGAGCACCGAGTTGCAGCCATGCGCAATGTTGGCAAAGGGACCGCCGTGAACAAAGGCGGGTGTTCCTTCCAGCGTTTGCACCAGATTCGGTTTGAGCGCGTCCCGAAGGAGCGCGGTCATGGCGCCTGCCGCTTTCAGGTCGCCCGCTGTGACGGGACGCTCATCATAGGTATAACCCACAATGATGCGGGACAGCCGGGTCTTCAGATCCGAAACGGAGGAGGACAGACAAAGCACTGCCATAATCTCCGAGGCGACCGTGATGTCGAAGCCGTCCTCGCGCGGCGTGCCGTTGACCCGCCCGCCAAGTCCGTCCACCACGAAACGAAGCTGCCGGTCGTTCATATCGACACAGCGTTTCCAGGTGATTCTGCGCGGGTCGATTCCGAGCGTATTTCCCTGCTGAATGTGATTGTCAAGCATGGCGGCAAGCAGGTTGTTTGCCGCACCGATGGCATGAAAATCCCCGGTGAAATGCAGATTGATGTCCTCCATCGGAACGACCTGCGCATACCCGCCGCCGGCGGCGCCTCCCTTCACTCCGAACACGGGACCGAGAGACGGCTCGCGGAGCGCGACGACCGCTTTTTTGCCGATTCTGGCAAGTCCGTCGGCAAGCCCGATGGTCGTGGTTGTTTTTCCTTCTCCGGCAGGGGTCGGCGTAATTGCGGTCACAAGAATCAGCTTTCCGTTTTTCTTTTCGCCGGAATTCAGATAGGAAAGATCGATTTTCGCTTTGTAATTTCCGTATTGCTCCACAAATTCCGGTGCGATTCCGGCTCGTTGTGCAATCTCCGAAATATGCCTTGGACGGCATGCCTGTGCAATTTCAATATCCGATAAAAAAGCCATGTCGGTTCTCCTTACTTTTTGAAATATTTGACCGCGGATTCAAACATCCGGATGTCGTAGTTTCCGGGAACGTTCTTGTAAAGCCCGTTTCCGATGCGCTCGCTGTGTCCCATTTTTCCGAATACTCTGCCGTCCGGGGAAGTAATTCCTTCCACGGCTCCTGCGGAGTCGTTCGGATTGAAGCGGATGTCATTGCTTGCATTGCCGGAAAAGTCCGCGTACTGTGTTGCAATCTGTCCGTTGGCGGCAAGACGAGCGAGGCATTCGTCATCGGCAAGAAATCTGCCTTCGCCGTGGGAGACTGGAACATTGACGATTTCGCCGACCTGCATCAGCGAAAGCCATGGGGATTTGTTGGAAACAATTCGTGTGCGCACAATCCGGGATTGATGCCGTGCAATGGTGTTGTAGGTAAGCGTCGGGAAGGAAGCGTCAGGCTCCACAATTTTTCCGAACGGAACCAGTCCCAATTTGATCAGTGCCTGAAATCCGTTGCAGATGCCGCACATCAGCCCGTCCCGCTTTTCCAGCAGATTTGTGACCTCCTCCCGGATCTCCGGGTTCCGGAAGAATGCGGTAATAAATTTTCCGCTTCCGTCCGGCTCGTCTCCGCCGGAAAAACCGCCGGGGAGAAAAACAATTTGTGAATCCTTCAGCTTTGCGGCAAACTCCGAGACGCTTGCCGCAATATCATCGGCGTTGAGGTTCCGGATGACGGTGATCTCCGGGATTGCCCCGGCATCTGCAACGGCTTTGGCGGAATCGTATTCACAGTTGGTACCGGGAAAGACCGGGATCAGCACCCGCGGTTTTGCCACCCGGATTGCGGGAGCATAACATGGTTCAGCCACCTGATAGGAGAGCGTTTCCGGTTTCGGCGCACGGTTTTTGATGTTGCACGGGAATACGCTCTCTAGCTTTTCTTCATAAACGGAGAGCAGGGAATCAAGTGAAACCTTTTCGGAGCCGTGTGAGATTTCCGGAGCATCGGACGTTGTTCCGAGCATCTGATAGCCCTCGGCTCCCTCCGCCATTTCCAGAAGGAAAGAGGCATAACTGTTTTTGAACAGTTCATCTGCCGGAATGCCGTCTGCATAAGCAAAGCCGATGCCGTTGCCGAAGCACATTTTCATGACTGCCGCGGCAATGCCGCCCATTCCCGGCGTGTAGCAGGAAACGGCTTTTCCGCTGTGAAGGAGAGAGGTGACTTTATCCAGAACCGTAAGGAGAGATTTTGCCTGCGGCAGCCCGTTTTCATCGCATGCGGCGCGGAGCAGAATGACCGGATGTCCGGCTGCTTTGAATTCCGGAGAGACAATGTCGGAGACTTTTGCGGTCGTGACGGCGAAGGAAACAAGCGTCGGCGGAACATCAAGTTTCTCAAAACTTCCGCTCATGGAGTCCTTCCCGCCGATCGCAGCGATACCAAGCTCCATCTGCGCCTTGAATGCACCGAGGAGTGCCGCAGCTGGCTCTCCCCAGCGCGCGCCGTCCTTTCCGGGGTGCTTGAAATATTCCTGAAAGGTAAGATAAACCTTTTTGAAATCGGCACCGGACGCGATGAGTTTGCAGACCGATTCCGCGACGGCAAAATAAGCGCCGTGAAATGGACTTTTTTCGGACAGAAACGGGTTGTACCCGAATGCCATGAGCGAACAGTCGTCGGTGTGCTTTTTTTCCACGGAGATTTTCTGCACCATCGCCTGCACCGGGGTAAGCTGATTGCGCCCGCCAAAGGGCATGAGCACCGTTCCGGCACCGATGGTGGAATCAAACCGTTCCGCCAACCCGCGCTTGGAGCAGATATTGAGGTCTCCCGCCAGAGCGAGATAACGCTCCCGGAAGGATTCCTCCGAGCCGGTCGCGTCTTCCGGAAGGGGAGCTTTCGTCCGGATCCGGATGTGCTTTTCGGCGCCGTTGGAATTGAGAAATTCCCGGCTGACATTCACGATTTCCGTGCCGTTCCAGGTCATGCGGAGGCGTCGGTCGTCCGTCACGCGTGCAACGGGCGTTGCCATGAGATTTTCTTCATGCGCAAGCCGCAGAAAGGTATCGACATCTTCGGGAGCTACCACAAC
>CAKSPO010000074.1 GCA_934481515.1 uncultured Eubacteriales bacterium | reverse complement strand
CATGAATTGTGAACAAAAATAAAAGTTTCTGTTTAGGAACTTTTACATGCGAAAAATGATTTCTCTGGTAATGTTCCACATTTTCGAAAAAAAAGATTGTGAAATTTGCATACGTCCTCATCGAGCCAAGCGGAGCAATTTTCACATGGGCAGTGGAAGGCTTTCGGCGGCAGGGGTACGGAGCCGACGAAAAAGCGCGGATCCTGCCGGAGAGATTCCTTTCCTCTGCGGAGAAGCCTCCCGACAGATAAAAATAAGGAAAAAACAGAGAAACCTATTGAAAAAAGGATGCAAATGTGCTATCATTTTGATGTTCCTCCAACCGCTGACGGAGGAAAGAGAGGAGAGAGTGGCATGCCGTCTTCCCCGATCGGAAGCAAGAACAATGTAAAAATTTTTGTACTCTATCTGATGCGGAACATCGGGTATCCGCTGAGCTTTGTTACCGTTAACGAAATTGTCATGCAGAACGACTACGTGATGTATCTGGATCTTGCCGAGGCGTTTCACGAGATGCTGGCCGCAGACCTGATCTGCGAGGATGGGACGGACGAACACGGCGAGACGCTGTATTCGGTGACAAAGAAGGGCGCCATGGTGGCGGAGGAGCTGCGGACCGACCTGTTGCCGTCGATTCTGGATAAAAGCCTTTCATGCGCACTGCGGTATCTGGATTTTCAGCGCCGAGGAATTACGGTGGACAGCGATTTTTGCCGTTGTGCCGACCGCACCTTTGACGTGACACTGACCCTGCGGGAAAAAGAAAAGGTGCTTTTGCGCCTGACCCTGAATGTGGATTCCGAGTACCGTTGCCGGCAGCTCCGGCAAACCTTCCGTGACCGTCCGGACGTCGTTTACCGCGGCATTCTGGCACTTCTGTCCGGAAAGATGGATTACCTGTTTGACCGGAAAGAATGATTCCGACCGGTATCCTGCAAAAAAAGAGGCAAACCCTTGAAAACACAGCGGTTTGCCTCTTCCTTGTATCATTTTCGGGAACGCCCTTGCCGGAGAATCCTTCGGAAGGAAGCCGACGGAACGGATTCAAAAATAAAATTGCACACCGAAACGCTTTTGCGGGGGGATGTCATGAGATTGACACTTCACAAAAAGACGGGTTGGTGTGCAAAAAGGGGAACCCGACAGCGCTTGCCGTCGGTGATACTTATTATATCGTAAAGTCCCTGTTTTGTAAATATTCAATAGTGACGAAAAATGAAAGGAAATTTTGTGAAAAAACATACGGAGTAAAAAAAAAGACGGAAAGCGGAAGCTTTTTTGTTGCTTTTTTCAATAGACAACGGATGTCGTACTCCCGTTTCTCCATGAAAAAAGGCAGGAAAACCAGCAGATTCCGACGGAGATTTTACTTTTTTCTGAAAAAAGGGAGAAAATCCTCTTTTCAAAAGTCGTTTTATCTGCTATAATATATGGTAATATCGACAAATAAACCGGAAAAAGCCCGGAGGGAAAAACGGGTACAAGCCGGAAAAACGTCTGTTTTGTTATTTCGTGCTGGAAAGGATAGTAAAACGGTATGGCTGAAAACGGAGCAAAGCAACCAAAATACAACGACCAAAGCATCAAGGCGCTCAAGGGAGCGGATCGTGTCCGCAAGCGTCCCTCTGTGATTTTCGGCTCGGACGGCTTGGAAGGATGCGAGCATTCTTTTTTTGAAATCCTTTCCAACGCAGTGGATGAGGCGCGGGAAGGGCACGGAAAAGAAATCAAGGTGACGGCGTTCCTGGATCACAGTATCGAGGTGGATGATCACGGCAGAGGCGTTCCGCTGGGATGGAATGAGGCGGAGGGCAGATGGAACTGGGATCTGATTTATTGTGAACTGTATGCAGGCGGAAAATACGAGAACAACAGCGGCAGCTCCGCTTATGAATATTCACTGGGACTCAACGGACTTGGCGCCTGCGCCACGCAGTACAGCTCGGAGTACATGATTGTCAAATCCTACGACGGCGCAACCGAGCGGAGCATCCGCTTCCGGCGCGGTGAGGTCAGCGGGGAGCTAAAGGAGCGTCCGCTTTCCCCGAAGGAAAAGAGAACCGGAACGGTCGTTCTCTGGCGGCCGGATCTGAAGGTCTTTACCGACATTGATATTCCTGCGGCGTTTTTCCGGGATGTACTGCACCGGCAGGCGGTCGTCAATCCCGGCATCTGCTTCCGGCTGTATCTGGAACAGGAGGACGAAAGCTTTTCGGAGGAGACCTTTGTCTATCAGAACGGAATTTCCGATTACCTTGCCGAGCAGGTCGGGGACAGCGCCCTGACTGCACCGGTTTCATGGCATCTGGAAACGCAGGGAAGAGACCGGGAGGATCTGCCGGACTACAAATTCAAGGCGGACATCTCGTTCTGCGTCTCCAATACGGTCACACTGCTGGAGTATTACCACAATTCCAGCTATCTGGAATACGGCGGCTCCCCCGATAAGGCAGTCCGGCTGGCATTCACCTATGCACTGGACAAGTATCTCAAGGCAAACAACCGCTACGGGAAGAACGAAAGCAAGGTCACCTTCAATGACATCGCAGACTGCCTTGTACTGGTCAGCAACAGCTTTTCCACGTTGACCTCATACGAAAACCAGACCAAAAAAGCAATCAACAATGCGTTTATCGCCGAGGCACTGAACGATTTTTTGCGGAAACAGCTGGAGGTCTACTTTATTGAAAATCCGAAGGCGGCGGAGCTGTTTGCCAATCAGGTGCTCATCAATAAGCACAGCCGCGAGACCGCGGAAAAGGCACGGGTGGACGTCAAAAAGAAGCTGGCAGGCTCCATTGATGCCGCCAACCGGGTCGAAAAATTCGTCAACTGCCGCTCCAAGGACCCGAAAGTCGCAGAGCTGTATATCGTGGAAGGCGACTCCGCACTGACCTCCTGCAAGCTCGGTCGGGATGCGGAATTTCAGGCGATCATCCCCGTAAGAGGAAAAACCCTGAACTGCCTGAAAAGCGACTACGATAAGATTTTCAAAAACGACATCATTACCGACCTTCTGAAGGTCATCGGATGCGGCGTGGAGATCCGCAGCAAAAAACAGAAGGATCTGAGCGCGTTCGACCTGAACAACCTCCGCTGGTCCAAAATCATCATCTGCACCGATGCAGACGAGGACGGATTCCAGATTCGCACCCTGCTCCTGACCCTGTTCTACCGGCTCCTGCCGACGCTTCTCGCGGAGCATAAGGTGTTCATCGCAGAAACGCCGCTGTTTGAAATCACCACCAAGGATCATACCTATTTTGCTTACGACGAATTTGAAAAAGCAGACATCCTCAAAAAGCTCGGCGGGAAGAAATATACCCTGCAACGCTCCAAGGGACTTGGTGAGAACGAGCCGGAAATGATGTGGCAGACCACCATGAATCCGGAATCGCGCCGCCTGATCTCGGTTTCCCCCGCGGACGCGGCAATGACCGAACAGATTTTCGATACACTTCTCGGCGACAACCTCCCGGCACGGAAAATCTTTATCACCGAAAACGGTAGCCGCTATATCAAGGACATCGACGTGTAATCCCCAAATACAAGCTCCACATACACCCCCGGGG
>CAKSPO010000073.1 GCA_934481515.1 uncultured Eubacteriales bacterium | reverse complement strand
TGCCTGCAAACACTGCCTGACCCTCGCCAACCGTCAAGCCCGCCTTGGTGTGGTTAAACCATACGTTGTATTCCGCAACGACATCAATATAGGTCTTGCCTCCGTTGCCGGTTTTCGCCAGCGCATCCAATGCTTTCTTGGTTCCGATGCCTCCTGCGGCGGTCTTGTAGGACTCCAGCGTGATCAGCGTGCCGATCTTGAAGCTCTTGATTTCGCCTGCTTCCACAAGCTGTGCAATTGCGTCGATCTTTGCCTGGTCAATGTAGGTTGCAAAACGCAGACCGCTGTTCTCGTCCAGACGGACGGAAGCGCCCTCAACGGAGGTGATGATGCCGGAGTAATCCGCCATATTGAAGGTATTATCGGTCACGGTGATGCTGTTGAACTTGAAGTCCACATACGGCATACCTTCCTGCTCGGTTTCGGGAATGTTCGGGTCGGTGCAAGCGCCGTTCTCCCACTGGATACCGGTCTTGTTGAGCTTTGCCACAACCAGCGAGTTGGCAGATACGGTAAAGTTTTTCTCTGCCAAAGACACTGCCTGCTTGGTCGCAGTGAGTTTTCCGTTGATGTAAACGCTGTAGGTTGCATTTTCGCGGTCGATCACCAGCTTGATGTTGTTCCACTTGTCATGGGCAATGGTGCCAAGCTCTACGCCGGTCTCCCGTTTGACCTTACCGGTGTTCAGTTCAATCTGGAACAGATCCGAGAACCACTTCTTCGCGTCGCCGTTCTTGATTTCCATAAACTGCATCTGGGTTGTATAAGCTCTGTCGGTAGCGGGAATATAGTAGTCGGTATCAACGACGATGAACTTACCGGAGGTGATGGCATCGTGCTTGATCTTGGGATTTACGTCAATGTTGGACTTGACAAACGGAACATGCAGATAGTCGCCGACCTCTGCGTCGTTCCGGAAGGAGAACACATTGGGCGTTGCGGCGTATGCTTCACTTGCCAGCATACCGGTCGGCACGGTTGCGCTGCCGGTAACGTCCTTCATTTCCACGTCCGCGTAGTCGATATAGTTGCAGATGTCGGTGTAAAGATCCATTTTATTGCCTGTGTCTCTCTTCACCTTGGCAAGAAGCAGTTTGCCGGCATCAATGGTGATGTTGGTTGCGTTGAGCGTGCCGGCGCCGACCCATACGTTGTCGGCATAGACGTAGTATTTACCGGTGGTCTGGTCGATCAGAACCCGGACAGCCGTCCACATATCGTTTGCAATGGTCGCAACAGTGGTGCCGCCCATGCCGTCCCCGCCGTTGAGCAATTTGATTTTTGTGCCTGCTTTGCCAACCGTCAGGTTGAACAGACCACACTCATTTTTCAGTCCGGTGTTTCCCTTGAACTGCATCTGCATCGTGGATTCGCCGGATTTGGAACCGTAGTGCGGGCGAACGGAAAGCGTCAGCTCTGCCAATCCGTTTTCCTTGTAGGCAATGGCAACGTTGTTGTATTGGACGGTTTTATCCGTATTTCCAACCTCGTAGCCCTTTCCGTCCTTCTTGGGGATGGTATAGGTGCCGGTTGCGGGATCGTACTGATAGTCCGCATGCGCCAGAATCTCGGCAAGCTTAACGTTGTTGTCATGTGCGCCTCCGGACCAACTGGATGAAGGCACAGTGCCGAGGAACGGCAGGCGCAGGAAGGTCTTTTCGCCTTCCTTTGCATACAGGGAGTGCACCATGCTGTTGGTGTATTTTGCAGTGTAGTCGCTGAAGACAGCGGTTTCCAATGCGGTGTCCGTGATCTTCACGTCGTCCACAAGGACGTAGCCCTTCAGACCGGCAGCAGTGGTCAGACCGGCGGTGCTGGCTTGACGCGGGATAGCAAACAGTGTCAGCTTGCCATTGAGGAGATTATTGCCTTTGAAGGTCGCGCCGCCGTAAGCGAGCTGATAGTCTACATAAACATCATAGACTTTGGTTGCTGTATTGTAGTAAATCTGAACCAGATGCCATGCGCCCTTGGTCATGCTGAATTTGTTTGTAATGGTTCCGCCATTGCTGATCTTGCCCAGCGAACCGTCCGCGTTAATATGAAGCAAATCGGTGCCACTGTCCTTGATCTGGAACGAATAGTTCAAATCGGCAGACAGATAATACTTTGCTTCGATGAGCACGGTGCCCATGGTTGTAGCGAGTCCGGCAGATGTAATGTCAACCTGACCGTATTCGATGTTGTCTCCGCCGTTGCCGGAGCAGACAAAATAGCACACATCCTTGTAGGTATAATAAATCTTCGCGTCGCCGGCAGACGTCGTAACGGTTCCGATGAGATCGCCGGAAGCGCCGGTGACATTCACGTCAAGTGTGCCGTACTTACTGGTAGTCGCCTTTTTCGTCTCCGCGTCGTAAGTAACGCCATAATCTAAAACGGAACTGCTACCAAATAACCAGTACATCTTTTCGCCGCTTTTGTCAATCTCCATTTTGAACTTTGCGTACTTGTTGGTGCCGTCGGTCTCCAGCGTTGCGAGGGAGGGACGTCTGCTGAGCACATCGGCAAGTGTGGCGGCACTATCAAAATTCTGCTCAAAAAGAACAGGTGCGGCAGTCTCATTCGCCAAAGCGAAGGAAGGCAGAACCAGCATCGGGACGATCATCAGAATCGTCAGTGCGATTGCGGTTGCCTTGCGCAGGTTGCTTTTGATTGTTTTCATAGATAAACCTTTTCTCCTTAAAAAATTTTTGGGGTCGCTGTGGAAGCGCCGCGCTTCCGGGGAAAAATCGTTCATCACGCCTGTACAGTCACCTCCTGTGTCTTTTTTCGGAGCGGGTCGGAGCAGAAGCCGCAGGCTCGCCGCTCTTCCCATCGGAACGCCGTATGCGAAGCAGTCCGCGGATGCGGTGTTGCATTTCACACGACGTTCGGATGAGAGAAGCGGCGCGGCGGGCGCATTCCTTTGCTGTCCTTCTCCATGCGCCGCCGTTTCCGTCTGCTTTGTTTTCGATTCCGTCTCCGTTGATTGGTGGTTCCGCCGACTTTCTGCCAGCCTCCGGGCAAGGGGCATTTCCTGCCGCCGGGATGAAAAGGTGTTCTTTATGTATGGGGATGCTTCCCCGCCCCGCAGGAGCCTTTCGGCTCCTGCGGGGCTTTTCCGTTCCCGGAGAGGGAACGGAAAATTTTCAAATGGAGTAAATTGCGGCTGCTTCGCCCCCGGCATCTGCCTTCGGGCGGTTGCTACCATTCTTATCATAATCTATTTTATTCATTTTGTCAAGTCATTTTCAACAATTTGTAGAAGAAATCAAATAAAAAATATGTAAAAAAGTAAAAAGCCGCATCGCAAAAACGAACCTTTGAAGCAAAAGGCGCTGAAAGAAAAAGCATCCGGATCCATTTTCGAGTGAAATATTGCACAATTACGCAGAGCGCGCCGGGAAAATACCGCAATGAAAAGCGGCTTTTCCGGCGTTGCACAAGCGTTCCGGTTTTCTTCTACCTCTGTAGGAAGCAGGCAAAGCCTGCGCGGGGTCTACCCGCCCGTTCGTGAAGGGGTTGCGGCACAGCGGACAGGGGCACCGGCGAGCGCCGTTCCGGTGTGGAGCGGTTTCGGTGCCACAAACAAAAATCCGGCGGGTAAAATGCCGCCGGAATGATTGTCCGGATTCCTTAGAAGCGGGCGGGTCGACCCTGCGCGGGCAACGCCCGTTTCCTACGAGGG
>CAKSPO010000072.1 GCA_934481515.1 uncultured Eubacteriales bacterium | reverse complement strand
GTCTCCTTCGGCTCCGGGGGATTGATTTTTGCATGGTGCGTTTTGCCCGTCCTCGGGCTTGCGGTAACTTTTATGGGGATCCGAAAACCGGAATAAATAAAGCAAGGGGCTGTGAAAAAAACGTGATGTTTTGCACAGCCCCTCAAAAAATGTCGGTCTGGAATCCGACATTTTTGGAGCAATCTGAGGCGTTTTGCCGCCGGAACCAACGTCATCAGTGCAGAAAAAGTTCAACGGAAACAAAGAATCCTCTTGACGAAAGCCCATGACTCCGTTATAATATGATGTTGAGATTTCAGACAGATTCGGAGGCATTCATGAGATTTACGGTAAAGGTCGGAACTTCCACGCTGGCACATCCGACGGGACTTTTGAATATCCGGCGGGTGGAAAAGCTCTGCCGCGTGCTCAGCGACCTGAAAAACGCGGGACATGAGATCATTCTTGTGTCCTCCGGCGCCATCGGAATGGGTGTCGGAAAGCTTTCTCTGAAGGAACGTCCCGGTGATATTCCGGGAAAGCAGGCGGCGGCTGCGGTTGGGCAGTGTGAGCTGATGTATACCTATGACCGGCTTTTCCAGCAATATCACCACACGGTGGCGCAATTGCTTCTGACTGCGGACGACTTTCGTCAGGAGGATCGGCACCGCAATTTTCAGAACACGATGGCTCGTCTTTTGGAGCTGGGGGTTCTGCCGATCATCAATGAAAACGATACCATCGCAACGGACGAGATCCGGGTCGGAGATAACGACACGCTTTCCGCCATGGTCGCGGTCAGCGTCGGATCGGAGCTTTTGGTGATTCTTTCGGACATTGACGGACTTTACACCGAGGATCCGCATCGGAATCCGGATGCAAAACGGATTCCGACCGTGGAAAAGCTGACACCGGAAATTTTCTCGCTTGCCGGCGGAAACGGCTCCGCCCTCGGTACCGGCGGAATGCGTACCAAGTTGCATGCCGCGGAAATCTGTATGCCAAACGGATGTGACACCGTAATTCTCAGCGGGAACCGGCCGGACGCGCTTTATGAGCTTCTGGACGGACAACCGGCCGGAACGCGCTTTGTCGCGGAAAGAACGGAAATATGACCACTCTGGAAATGTTGCAAAAAGCAAAAGCCTCCGCTCCGGCGCTGGCGATTCTTCCGACCGGAAAAAAGAATGCGGCGCTGTATGCGATGGCAGAGGCGCTGGAAAACGAAGCGGAGGAAATTCTTGATGCCAACCGCGCGGACATGGATACGGCAAAAGGCACCATATCCGATGTCATGCTCGACCGGTTGCGGCTGGACGGGAAGCGGCTCCGTGTGATGGCGGAAGGCATTCGCGCAGTGGCAAAACTTCTGGATCCGGTCGGCAAAGCGGATCGGGAAATCCTTCGCCCGAACGGCTTGCGCATCCGGCGCATCCGTGTTCCGATGGGTGTTGTCGCCATCATTTACGAGAGCCGACCGAACGTCACCTCCGACGCAGCGGCGCTGTGCCTCAAAAGCGGAAACGTCTGCGTTTTGCGGGGAGGAAAGGAAGCATACCGCTCTGCCGCGGCAATTGTTCGCGCAATGCGTCTGGGGCTTGTTGCAGAAGGGCTTCCGGAGGAGTGGATCAGTCTCCCGGAGGATGCCTCCCGTTCCAGTGCACAGGTGCTGATGGAAGCGGTGGGACTTGTTGATCTGCTGATTCCGCGGGGCGGTGCCGGGCTGATCCGCGCTTGCGTGGAAAACGCAAAGGTTCCCTGTATTCAGACAGGGACCGGCATCTGCCATATTTATGTGGATCGGGATGCCGATTCTGAAATGGCGCTCCGGATTATCGAAAACGCCAAAGCCAGCCGTCCCTCGGTCTGCAATGCGGCGGAGGTGTGCCTTGTCAGCCGTGAGATTGCACCGGCATTCCTTCCGAAGCTGTTCCATACACTGACTATGGAACGGATCGCAAAAGGGGAGCATCCTGTCACGCTTCTGCCGGATGCGGAAGCCGCCGCCATGCTCGGGCTGCCAGCAGCGCCCGAAGGCAGCTTTGACACGGAATTTCTGGATTATACGCTGGCACTCGGCATCGTACAGGATGTCCGTGAAGCCGCAGAGCATATCGCGCGTCACTCGACCCATCACAGCGAAGCGATCATCACGGAGGATACCGCCGCCGCCGATTTTTTCACCGCGGCAGTTGACAGTGCCGCAGTCTATGTCAATGCCTCCACCCGCTTTACGGACGGCGGGGAATTCGGACTCGGCTGTGAGATCGGAATTTCGACGCAAAAGCTGCATGCCCGCGGTCCCATGGGGCTGGAGGAACTGACTTCCTACAAATATATCGTCACCGGAAACGGTCAGATCCGCTGAAAGGAGCTTATATCATGAAAACATATGAATTCGGATTCATCGGTTGCGGCAATATGGGAAGCGCGCTGGCACAGGCGGTCTCCCACACCTCGGATTCCGTTGCCTGCTGTGACGTTTCCGAAGAAAAGGCAACTGCGCTCGCCTGCCAATGCGGCATAGCCGTCCTTCCGGGAGCCGCGGAAATCGCCGAGACCTGCCGCGGTATCTTTCTTGCCGTCAAGCCGCAGGGACTGGAAGCGCTCGCGGCAGAAATCAAACCGGTTCTTGCCGGCAGATCAGAGCCGTTTTTTCTCATCACCATGGCGGCAGGAATCGAGATCGGAACCATTCAGCGCCTGTTCGGGAACGGAACCACCCCGATCATCCGCATCACGCCGAATACGCCCGTCGCGGTGGGAGAGGGAATGATCCTTTATACCGCAAACGAATCGGTCACCGCCGGAATGCTGCAACAATTCCTTTCCGCCATGAAAGCGGCAGGGAAGACGGACCCCATTGCGGAGGATCGCATGGATGCCGCCAGTGCACTGTCCGGCTGTGCCCCTGCCTTTGTCTGCCTTTTTGCGGAAGCATTGGCGGACGGAGCAGTCGCATGCGGCCTTTCGCGGGACAAAGCCAACTTCTACGCGGCACAGACCCTTCTCGGAAGCGCCAAGCTCCTTCTGGAAAGCGGAAAGCATCCGGCACAGCTCAAGGACGCTGTTTGCAGTCCTGGCGGAACCACCATCGAAGGAGTGCGCATTCTGGAGGGGAGTGCCTTTCGCGCCGCCGCGATGAACGCGGTTACGGTGGCATATGAAAAAACGCTTTCTCTGAAAAAAGGGAACGAAAAAAAGACCGACGGAAAAGGAGCGTAATGATTTATGGAAATCAAGGATCGCACCATTGCACTTCTGATTGATTCCGACAATGTCTCCTGTGATTATTTTTCCATTCTGCTGGACGAGCTGAGCCAGTACGGGCGCGTCACCTACCGTCGGCTCTACGGCGATTTCACCAACGGAAAAGCGAACGGATGGAAGCCGGCGCTTCTGAACTATTCCATCGAGCAAATTCAGCAGGTTGCCTTCACCACCGGAAAGAACGCCACCGACTCCAAAATGATCATCGATGCCATGGACATTCTTTATAAGGGGAATGTGGATTGCTTCTGCCTTGCGACCAGCGACAGTGATTTTACCAACCTCGCCATGCGCTTCCGGAATGAGGATCTGATCGTCATCGGTGCGGGAGAGGAAAAAACGCCGTCCTCCTTCCGCAATTCCTGTGATATTTTCATTCAGATCGACAAGCTTCTCAAGGCAAAAAAGAACGAAGAACAAAAACAGAACGGACAGCCGATCAAGCAAAAAGGCGCGGAAGAAGCGGTTTCCGCGGAGCTGAAAAAGAAGCAGGAACAGCTGATCCGGGTCGCCCGGCAGATCGTGGAGGACGGAGCCGACACCGACGGCTGGATGCACTTTGCGGCTTTCATGAATGAAATCTGGCGTAAGGAAAACGATTTCAACCCGATGCTGTACGGTGCCCAGAGCGGCAAACCGATTCCGTTTTTCAAAAATCTGAAAACGGAGGAGCATCCCGTGTTTTCCCTTGAGAAAATCGACAACATCGACAAAATCCGGATTCATCCTTCCAAGAAAAAGGGAATACAGAACGTTTCGTCAACGCCCGCGGAAAACCGCAGAAAGCAATCAAAAAAGGGGAAGAAAGCATAAGGTATTGACGAACGCCCCCTTTCAAGCCCTGATTTTCGGAGAACGAGCATTTTTCGGAACATCCGGATTTTTACTCCGCTAAAATTTTATGATATTCAGGTGAGAAAAAATATTATGAACTTTATTCCGCAGGTTCCTGCCGTCTTGGTAACGGCGCAGATTCTCAGCATTCTCGGCATGCTCTTCAACTGCCTGTCCTATCAGGGAAAAAGCAAGCGGGCGCTGATCCTGATGCAGTTTTTCGGCACCACGCTTTTCACCGTGCATTTTTTCATGCTCGGCGCCGCACTCGGCTTTCTGATGAATCTGATCGGCGCCATCCGGGGCTTGACCTTTTCACTCTGGAATCCGGGAAAAACCGGAAACCGGATCCGCATTGCCGTTTTCCTTTGCCTGATTCTCGCCATGTATCCGCTGGCATTTACCGTACTCGGAGTGGAGCCGACCGCAAAAAATCTGATTCTGGAAGTGCTTCCGATCATCGCGGTCGTCATCACCACCGTTTCCTACGGTTGCACTTCTGCGGGAACCGTGCGGAAACTGGCACTGTTTTCCGCCCCTTTCTGGCTGGTTTACAACATATGCAACCTCTCCGCAGGCGGAATTCTGTGTGAAATTTTCGTCATCTGCTCCGCGCTCATCGGCATTTTCCGCTATGACCGGAAGTAAAAAAGAGCCGTCAATCGGATCAATGGGGAAACGGGCAAAAAGTCACAGACACCGGTAACTCCGTGGCTTACACAGCCATATCATCAGAGCCAGGGGGG
>CAKSPO010000071.1 GCA_934481515.1 uncultured Eubacteriales bacterium | reverse complement strand
AGTGTGCCCGAGCCGCAGCGAGACAGGGGAACCGCGTCAGCGGCGGATGAGGTGTGAACTGTATCATGGAATTTTTGTTGTTTTACAAAACGGTAACTTTCCATTCCGCTCCGTCTCCGCCGGACGAAAAAATCCTATTTGTCATTACGCATCCGGCTCCCGTCAAACGTTGGAATCCCCTCTACCTCGTAGGAAACGGGCGTTGCCCGCGCGGGGTCTACCCGCCCGCTTCTAAGAAATTCGCACAACCATCCCGGCGGGATTCCCCCACCGGGATTATCTTCCTCTGCAGCTCCGAAAACCGGATTCAGCCCTTTTTATGCCTTGCGGAACGGTTCCGGCGGTATTCCGTCGGAGAAACGCCAAGCTGCTTTACAAAGGCACGGTTGAAGGTGCGAGGGGTGTTGAAGCCGACGAGAGAACCGATCTCGGTGACATTCATGTCGGAATTCAACAGGTATTTGCAGGCTTCCGAAACGCGCAGGGAGTTGATATAATCATTGAATTTCAGACCGAGCTTTCCGCTGAAAAGATGGGAGATGTAATACTTGTTGAGGTGTAGCTGTTCCTCCAGCACCGAAAGGGAAAGATTTTCCGAGAAATTTTTTGTGCAGAAGGAGACGATGGTGCGAAGCGCCTCGGAGTCTCCGACGGGAAGCCGGGAGATGTGCATTTTCGGAACCAGCTCCGCAAAAAGCGCGAGAAGATACCCGCGCCGGAGGTTTTCCAGCTGGTCGTACGGCTCACGGAAGGCGGCTTCATGCAACCCGTCCACAAGAGCCAGGATTCGGGGATCCAGAAGAACACCGGAAAGCACGGCGGACTGAGGGACTCCCTCGCTGAAGATTTCCGCCATTTCCGGAATCATGTCCGGGCGGAAGATGATGCAGTAATGCTTTCCGGGAACATGGGTCTCGTAAAAATGAATCTGGTTCGGGAAAGCAATGAAAAGATCCCCTTTGCGGATGAGAGAGCATGCAGAATCGGCATATGCCGAGGCTTCTCCCTCCAGCATACAGATCAACTCAATTTCCCGGTGCAGATGAGGGATGGGAGAGAGCCGGATGCCTTCCCCAAGGGAAAAATTCTGTTGCTTTTGTTCGTAAATGATTTTCAGAGACATGGATCAGCTCCTCCGTTTTCGGCTTTTGACGCTGACACGGTAGCAAAGAAAGACCACGGCAACGGTCAGAACAACTCCGGCGCCGCCCAAAAGGAACGGAAGCACATCCCGCTTTGTTTCGGGTGCGGACGCAAGGATACCGCGCATCCAGAAAGCAAAAGGCTCCTCCTCCCCTTCCGCATCTCCGTCCGGCGAGACCAGAACACTGATGACACAGGGAAGACTTGGATCCATGTCCACCGTAAAGAGTGCAATGTTATAGGTCACGGTCTGCCAACGGTTGTTTTCCACCGAAGCGGAGGATTCGTAGCGGAGCGCGGTTCCGTCCGTTCCGGTTCCCTCCAGACAAAGCGTCAGCGTACAGGCCGCGGCGGTTTCATACTGCGGTGAGACCTGTAACGAAAGGGAAGATATTCCGGACAAAAGATTTCCCGCCGCTGTTTTTCGCAATCCCGTGCGGGGCGCGTCCGGGCGAAGCCAGGCAAAAAGCGTTTCCTGATTCCATGCGGCGGAACTTTTCAGCTCCGCTGCCGCGGCGCCGCCCACGGCGGAAAAGCCACAGAGATCTCCCTTGGAAAAATCGAAAAGATAAGCTTCGCTTCCGATTCCCGTACCGGCACTGGCAACGCCGGAGAGCCTGCGGCAGTCCGGAGAAAGCGCAGCGACCCGGGCGGCAACGTCGGAGGAAACCGAGCGCAGAAGGAACAAATCCTCGGAGGTGATGCCGGTGTCGATTCCGGAAAGCAACCGGACAAGGGCGGCATGCTCCGTTGCGGAAAGGAGCTTTTCCCGCTCTTCGTCCGTCGCGCGGAAGGCGATCATCCCCGCGCCTGCCGAGGAAGCACGCGCATAGGCGTCGGCATAGGCGGCGGCACGGCTCTGTGCGTCTGCCGCAGGATAGGAGAGGTCAATCACGGCAAGACGGGCGGGCGCGGACTTTGCCTCCTGCCACTTTCCGAGGAGTCCGGAAAGGTTCTGGACGGCGGTCAGATCAGAATCTGCATCCTCCCACGGAAGAACATCCCCGGCGGGAACGACGGCGGCACCGAAGCGGATGTCCCCGACGGAGGCAAGACATTCCGCGGTTTTTTCATAGAAAGAAGAAAGGGAGGAAAGACTTTTGTCGCCGCGCACGAGAAAGACCCGCCCGGCAAAGGTGCGGGAAAGGAGCGCATGGTGAGCGATCCGGCAGAGGAGCGCCGCATCCTCCGGGGAGGAAAGCTCCCGCGCATCCACAAAGAACGCCGTCACATCGGTCTCTCCGTTTCCGCACCAGCGGTCGGCAAAAAAGTCAATCAGCGCCGTTTTTTGCGCGTTTCCGAGAGACACATCGGGATAAATCCGCAAGGAGCTCTGCATGCCTGCCTGCGCGGCATCGGAAAACTGCCGGTCCAACGCTTCAATGACAGCGGAAGAAACCGCGTATTCGGTGTCGTCAAAGGTGAATCGGATGCCGGAGGCGGCAAGCAGGTCGGAAAACCGTACCTCGGCAATGAAATGCGGCATCTGCAGGGAATCCGCGACGGCGGCATCGACGTTTGCAACGGCTTTGCGGGAGGCGGCACGGGGGAACGCACTGTCATTGCTTCCGCCCGGAGCCGGGTTGTCCGGTACCCGGAACAGCCCCGCAAGGCTTCCGTCGGAGAAGCCGACCCCGTAGGTCGAATACAGCCCGGAGTGTGCTCCGGTGACCAGCGGGAAGGTCAGCGTGACCGAAGAGGCTGTCTTTGCCTCCGCGACCGGAGTCTTCCCGGCGGCGGAGGTCAGCGACTCGCCGGGAAGAAACTCATACAGACAGACCTTGTCGCCGGTATGTGCCTGCACGGTGCGCAGATCCAGCGAAATCTCCGCCGTGACCGTGCCGTCCGAACCGATCCGGAGTGAGGAAAAGGAGGAGATTGCCAGCGGGTCTGTTTTCCCGGAACAGGCAGAGAGCGCCCCGGACAGAAGGAGCAGAAGGCAGGCGGCAAGCAATTGCAGAAATAATTTTTTGAGGTTTGTTTTCATCATTTTCGGCTTCCTGTTTTTGATGGTGAAGGCGGAAACTCCTCCCGGTATACGCGCGGAACGCGGGAAGAGATCAGACAAAGAGATTCATACGGAATGGTTTCCGCGTGAGCGGAAAGTGCGGGCAGCGCATCGGGCGTATCGCCGAAGAACACGACGGTGTCCCCCTCGGCGGCGTTGCTTCCCGTAACGTCAATCATGCACTGATCCATGCAGATTTTTCCGACAATGGGAACCCGGTGAGCGCCGGAGCCGGTCAGAAGCGTGACAGACGCACCGCTGTACGCACGCAAAAGACCGTCCGCATATCCGATGGGGAGCGTTGCAATCCGGCGCTCCTCCCCGGCAGAAAAGGTTCCTCCGTATCCGACGCATTCGTTCGGCAGGAGCGGGTGAATGTGCGAGATAACGGTTCGGAGCTGCATGACCGGCTCCAGCGGAAACGAAACAAACGGAGAGGGAGCAATACCGTAGAGCAGAATTCCCAGCCTTACGCCGTCAAACCGGGCAAAAGGATACCGGAGCGCGGCGGCACTGTTGCAGACATGGTGAAAGGGAATCCGGATGCCGCGTTCCTCCAGCAGAGCGCGGACACGGAGGTACCTTGCAATCTGCCGCCGGGTCAGCGCGTCTCCTTCTCCGCCGGGGGCTTCGTCGGCGCGGGAGAAGTGCGTGAACATGCCGTCCGGGCGCAGACGGGGAAGCGCGGCGGTGCGGACGATGGCATCCGCCGCGGAGAGCGCCTCCGCTTCACTGTGCGCAGGATAGCCGATGCGGTTCATACCGGTGTCCAGCGCGATATGCGTATGCACGACCACACCTGCGGCAGCCGCCGCGGCGTTCAGACGGTGTGCATAGGTTTCGGAGAGCAAAGCCTGAAGAAGATGCGCTTCCGCAAGCAGCAGAACCTCCTTCGGATCGGTGTAGCCGAGGATCAGGATGTCCGCATGTTTCCCGGCATTGTCACAGGTCTGGCGGACGGCAAGCGCTTCGTTGATGCAGGAGACGGCAAAAAAGTCGCACCCCTCCTCCAGAAGCGCGTCGACGCAGGCGGGTGTTCCGTGCCCGTATGCCTCTGCTTTGACCACTGCAATCGGTCGTACCTTCGGCGTTTCCCGCCGGATTTCCGACAGCAAAGCGCGGTAATTTCTCCGCAACGCACCAAGCGAGACCTCGGCACGGATTTTATCCGGCTCCGATTCGGAGAGAGAAGAATAAAGTCTGTATATCGGTTCCTTCATGCGAACCCTCCCTTCTGTGGGATCAACTGTAGAAAAACAAAAAACTAAGAACAAAAAACATAAGAACAAGAAGCAATAACAAAAGAATATCAAAAATCAAAAGATCAGAAACAATAAAAATCGTTTGCGTTTCCGGCTTCTGCTACACGAACGAATCTACATCTACCATTATGTTTCCGGCTTCCGCCGGACAAAAAATCCCATTTACCCATTTCGCATCCGGCTTCCACCGGGCGAAAAATCCTATTTGTCATTACGTTTCCCGCTTCCGTCAAACGTCGGAATATCCTCTCCCTCGTAGGAAACGGGCGTTGCCCGCGCAGGGTCAACCCGCCCGTCCTATGGAACCCGCACAACCATCCCGGCGGCATTTCCCCCCGTCGGATTTTTCTCTTGCGCGGCAAACCGGCAATCGGATGCGTTCCTTGGTGCCCCTACCAGCTGTACCGCAAAACCCGCACAAACGGGCGGGTCGACCCCGCCCCTACCGGCGAGGAGGGAACCGGAACGCCTGTGCGACGCCGGGAATTTTGCT
>CAKSPO010000070.1 GCA_934481515.1 uncultured Eubacteriales bacterium | reverse complement strand
AAAGCCGCTTTTCATTGCGGTATTTTCCCGGCTTCTGTCGGACAAAAAATCCCGTTTTTCATTCTGTTTCCGGCTTCTGTTGGGCGAAAAAATCCTGCTTTTCACTCCGCTCCCGGCTCCTGTCGGGCAAAAAATCCCATCTGCACATTACGCTTCCGGCTCCCGCCAAACGTTGGAATCTCCTCTCCCTCGTAGGGGCGGGGTCTACCCGCCCGCTCCTAAGGAACCCGCATAACCATCCCGGTGGTTTCCCCCGCCGGATTTGTTTTTCTTACCGGTCATTTTCCGACCCCGGAAATTCATAGAACGCGCGGGCGGAGGAACCGCCCGCGTGTTTTCTGCGGCAAAATATACCGCTTATTTTACCTTTTTGAGGTGCCAGATGCGCTGGGCGTATTCTTCAATGCTGCGGTCGGCGGCAAAATGTCCGGCGGCGGCAATGTTGAGAAGAGACATCCGGTTCCAGCGATCCTTGTCCTGATATGCCTCGATCATCCGCCCATGCGTCTGCCGGTAGGATTCGAAATCGGCAAGACACATATACGGATCCGCAACGCCGTGACCGTTGTTGAGCAGATACGACGCAATATCGGAGAAAGATTCCCCCGCAAATCCGGTATTAAGATAGTTGACAATCCGGGTCAGCCGCTCGTTGGACATATAATATTCCGCCGCGCGGTATCCGCTCACCCAGAGCTGTTCCACCTCATCCGCTTTGAGTCCGAAAATAAACATATTGTCGGCGCCCACGGCCTCCTGCATCTCCACGTTGGCTCCGTCCAGTGTTCCGACCGTCAGCGCACCGTTAATCATCAGCTTCATACAACCGGTTCCGCTTGCTTCCTTTCCGGCAAGAGAAATCTGCTCGCTGATCTCCGCGGCAGGAATCAACGCCTCCGCAAGGCTGACGCTGTAGTTTTCCAAAAAGACCAGATTCAGCTTTTCGTGAATCTGCGGATGCTGTTCGATGTCCTTGCTGATCATGCAGAGCAGCTTGATGATCCGCTTTGCCATCTCATAACCCGGCGCCGCCTTGGCTCCGAAGAGGAAGGTCTGCGGTTGCATTTCACGGTTGGGGTCATCCTTCAGATCCAGATACAGCCCGATGATATTCAGCGCGTTGAGCAACTGCCGCTTGTACTCATGCAGGCGCTTGACCTGTACGTCAAACACGGAATGCGTGTCGATCCGGTTTCCCGTTTTTTCATAGACCATGTTGGAAAAACGGATCTTGTTCTCGTGCTTGATGGCACGGATCCGCTCCCGAACCGCCTTGTCGTCCGCAAACTTTGCAAACTCCGCAAGCGTTTCCGGCTCGTGCCGGTATGCCGTTCCGATGCACTCATCAATCAGAGCGGCAAGCTTGGGGTTGGAGTAGCAGAGCCAGCGGCGGTGCGCAATGCCGTTGGTCACATTGTCGAATCTCTCCGGATACATCCGGTAGAAATCCTTGAACGTGGATTCCTTGAGAATATTGGAGTGCAGGCGCGATACGCCGTTGACCGAATGCGAGCCGATGACCGACAGATTTGCCATGCGAACCTGCCCGTAGCCCACAATGCTCATCTGGGAAATCCGGTTCCAGTTGCCCGGGAACGCATTCCACGCCTCGCGGCAGAACCGCTCGTTGATCTCCTTGACGATGGCATAAATGCGAGGAAGCTTGAGACGGAACAAATCCTCGTTCCATGTCTCCAGCGCCTCCGGCATCACCGTATGATTGGTGTAGGAAACGGAACCCTTCACCAGCTCCCATGCGCGCTCCCACGGATAGCAGTAATCATCCACCAGAATCCGCATCAGCTCCGGAATGCAGAGTGCGGGATGGGTATCGTTGATGTGGATGGCAACCTTCTCCGGCAGGTTTTCCAGTGTTCCGTAAACCGCCATATGGTCGCGCAGAATGCTCTGAATGGAAGCGGAAGCCAGAAAATACTGCTGAGACAGACGAAGCAGCTTTCCTTCGGTGTGATTGTCGGACGGATAGAGCACCTTGGAAATGATCTCCGCATTGGTGCTTTCCTCCAGCGCCTTGGTATACTGCCCCTGCGTGAACAGGTGCATATCGAAGTTCTGCATGTCCCGTGCTCTCCAGAGCCGGAGCCTGCCGACCGCTTCACTGTCCGCGCCCGAAATCATCATATCATACGGAACCGCTTCCACCTCGTCGCAGCCCTCATAGCTGATGTCGCAGTGTCCGTCGCTCCGCCAGTTTTCCTTCACATGTCCGCCGAAACGGACCTTGAAAATCCGGTCGGTGCGCGGAATCAGCCAGACCTCGCCGCCCGGAAGCCAGACATCGGGAAGCTCCACCTGCATTCCGTCCACGATCATCTGCTTGAACAGACCGTATTCATAGCAGATGGAAAAGCCCGTCGCGGGATAGTCCAGAGAAGAAAGGGAATCCATAAAGCAGGCGGCAAGACGACCGAGACCGCCGTTTCCGAGTCCTGCATCCGGCTCACATTCGTAAAGGTCGTCCAAAGAAAAACCGAGCTTTGCAAGCGCCTTTTCATAGGCGTCCGACAGTCCGAGGTTGCACAGATTGGTCTTGAGCGATCTGCCGAGCAGAAATTCCATACACATATAGTATACGCGCTTTGCACCCGCCTTGTTGACCTTCTTTTTGTACTCCGAACGCTTTTCGCTCAGAATGTTCTTGACCGTGATTGCGGTTGCCTTATACATCTGCTCACGGGACGCTTCCGCCGGGCTGCATCCGAAATGCCGCTGCAGAACACCCTCCAGCTGTTCTTTGACTTCCGCACTGCTGGGATTGTAATTCATCTTTTTTCTCCTCCGGGACTCTTGACTCCGGTCGGAACCGCCTCTGCGTTCCGACCGTTTTGTTCGTTCTTTATTTGTTGTTTGTTTGTTGTTTGTTCAGTGTTTATTTATTTTTTGGTTTTTCCTTCATTCCGACCCGCTCCGGCTTGTTTTTCCGGCAAAGCGGCACCGGACCGTTCCTCTTCTGCTCCGTTCCGTCAGCCAATGGAGTTATAAAGTTCCAGATAGCTCCGTGCCGAGGCGCCCCATGAAAAATCGGTTTTCATGATCCGCTTGACGAATTCCTTCCGTAGCTGCGGCTCGTTGTACAGCGCAATCGCCGCCTCCGTCCGCTCCTTCAGCTCCGCGGCGGAGTAGTTTGCAAAGGTGAAGCCGTTGCCGTGGATGACGCCGTTCTCCTGCCAGTACGGCTTGATGGAGTCGTACAGTCCGCCGGTCTCCCGTACCACGGGAATGGCTCCGTAACGGGAAGCGATCATCTGGGATAGCCCGCAGGGTTCGCTCCGCGACGGCATCAGAAAAATATCCGTCGCCGCATAAATCCGCTTGGAAAGCTCACGGTCGTAGGTCATCAGTGCGCGAACCTTGCCGGGAAAGCACTCCTGCAGTTCCCGGAAGAAGCGCTCGTACCGGGCTTCTCCTTTTCCGAGGATCACCAGCTGAATGTCGTTGTGAAGAACCAGATCGTAAACGCAGTCCGCGATCAGGTCGATACCCTTGTGCGCTGCCAGCCGGGAAATGACCGACAGAACCGGCAGATCCAGCCGCTCCGGCAGTCCCAGCTCCTTCTGGAGCGCGGTTTTGCATTTGAGCTTTCCGGTCATGCTCCGCACGCTGTAGGTTGCCGCAATGGATTTGTCCGTCTGCGGATTGTAGTAGTTGTAGTCGATGCCGTTGAGAATACCGCAGAGCTTTTGCGCGTTCCGGTTGAGGATATGCTCCAGTCCGTGACCGTATTCCGGCGAACGGATTTCCTCCGCATACCGCGGGCTGACGGTGCTGACGCGGTCGGCACACTGAATTGCCGCCTTCATCAGGTTGATGCACCCGTCGTTTTCCATCAGCGAATGCTCGTTTTCTCCGAGTGCGAACACGTCCCCGAGGATTGCGAAATCGTACTTGCCCTGGTATTCGATGTTATGAATGGTAAAGACCGTGCGGATGCTCCCATATCCGGGACGCGAACGGTACAGGCAGTTGAGATAGACCACGGTCAGCGCCGCCTGCCAGTCATGGGCGTGGAGCACATCCGGGAAGAAATTCAGCCGGTGCATCAGCTCCATCACCGCCATACAGAAGTAGGCATAGCGTTCGCCGTCATCATAAAAGCCGTACAATGCCGGGCGCTTGAAATAGTATTCGTTGTCGATAAAGTAGTAGGTCACGCCCTCGCGGCGCAGGCTGAAAACGCCGCAGTACTGCTCTCTCCACGCCAGCGGGACGTAGAATACCGCCTCCTGCTTCATCTTGCGGCGCCACTCCTCCGAAACCGCGGCATACAGCGGAAGCACGACCCGGACGTCCGTCTCGCCCGTCTCCGCCAGTGCCGCCGGAAGAGAGCCGAGCACGTCTCCGAGTCCTCCGGTCGCGGCGAACGGCATTGCCTCCGCTCCGGCAAACAAAATTTTTTTCATCTTCCTGTCCTTTCTCGAAAGGGCTTGCGCCCGTTGATTGCTTTCAAAATACGAGGGGTTACAAACGTTCCGGTTCCCACCTCGCGTTCGTGCGGTTTGGAAAATCCCGCCGGGATGATTATATAGATTCCTTAGGAACGGGCGGGTTGACCCCGCCCCTACGGGATATATAGAGATCCTTTGCCCAGCGGAAGCCGGAACGGAATGACCGACGGGGAATTTTTCGTTTGGCAGAAGCCGGTAATGAAAAACAATTTTCACGGCGTTGCACGAACATTCCGGTTTTTTCTGATTCCGTAGGGGCGGGGTTGACCCGCCCGTTTGTGTGGGTTTCGTGGAATGTTGGAAAAGGGCATCAAGGATTGCCGTTCCGGTGGTTCGGATTCCGTATCACAGAGGGAAACAAAAGCCAACGTCGGGAATCCCGCCGGAATGATTGTCCGGATTCCTTAGAAGCGGGCGGGTTGACCCTGCGCGGGCAAAGCCCGTTTCCTACGGGATATATAGAGATCCTTTGCCCAGCGGAAGCCGGA
>CAKSPO010000069.1 GCA_934481515.1 uncultured Eubacteriales bacterium | reverse complement strand
AAGGTCATGAAAACGGGACGGTCGGAGGCGGCGGAGATGAACCGCGAGATCGGCGTGACACCCGCACAGGCGGAAGCGATGAAAGCGGGGTCTATGTTCGGTTGGATGGTTCCTGCCGCATTTCCCGAACGGTACGATGAAACCGGCAGAGCGAAGCGGGAACGGGAGGTGCGCTGATGGCATATGAGGTCAGGGACCAATACGGCGTTCTGACAGTCACGGAACCGGACAGTCCACGGGAAATCCGGTTCATCACACCGGAGTATCGGGAACAGTTCCGCATCCGGGACGGGGGAAGCGTCCTGCTGTCTGCGAACGGCACCCGCAGGGAAGTGGTTTGCCGTTACCTTGACGATTACCATCTGGTATTCGCCGGGCGCGGCTACCACATCTGCGAACTGGCAGAAGCCCTTCAGCGCATGGGGGCAACAGTAGAGCCGCTTCCCGAAAAGCGAATGGTCTGGTCGGATCATGACCTGAACCTCCGGGACTGGATCGAAGACCTTGCCGCAGAGGAACCGGGACTGACGCGGGAAGAATACGAGACGCGCATGATGGAAACCAACGCGAACTATCTCGATGACGAACGCGCCAATCTGGACATTCCGGTGGACGGGGATATTCTGGTCATCTGTGACCTCGGTTTGTGGAACGGTCGGCACAGCGGATATACCCTGATTCCGGACGGGAGTCTTTCGGATTGCCTTCAGTACCGTTACGATTCCACCGAGTGGTATGTCACCAAAGATGGGGAGTTCTGCTCCTCTCAATGGCATCATGACGGATGCAATCACTACACCTTCCGCAGGTTTCGGGACGGTGCCACCGAGGACGAGCGGGGCGAACTGCTTGAGAAGCTGTATGACGGAACCGCGAAGCAGACGGAGATTGACCGCGTAACCGAAAAGCTCGGCTACCGTGTGGGGGAGGTGTATGGGTGGCACTTCCCGGATGAGAAGATCAAAGAGAGAGGAAGGGAGAGATAAATGTCAAGAAAAACAGACCTGATTACCGACCTGTACCGCCAAACGGTGAAAACCGTCACCAGGAGCGAGCGGGACTGGATGGCATTCCTGCGGACGGCGGCGTGGCAGTATAAGTACCCGTTTTCGGATCAGGTGTGTATCTATGCGCAGAAGCCGGACGCCGTTGCCTGCGCCGAAATTGCCATCTGGAACCGTCTTGACCGATGGGTCAACCGTGGCGCACACGGCATCGCACTCATCTGGGACAACGGCGGGCGACCGGTTCTTTCCCATGTTTTCGATGTCGCAGACACGCACAGCCGCCGTCCGTTTGAACTCTGGACGATGGAGAACGGAATGGAGCAGGCGATCACCGAAGCGATGGAGAACCGGTTCGGGGAACTGTCGGAGAAAAGGTCCTTTCCTGCCGCCGTTCTCTCCGCTGTCGGAAACCTCTGCGAGGATTCGCTCGGAGATTACCTCGACAACCTTGCCGCCGTCACGCACGGAAGTCTGCTTGCCGAGTACGACGCGGACAGTCTGCGGGCTCGCTTTCTCCCCATCCTGAAAAACAGCGTGGCATTCACCGTCCTGACCCGTGCTGGCTACCATGCGCCGTCCTATGTGGACGCCGAAGCGCTCCACGGCGTGTATGAATTCAGTACCCCGGACACGGTCAACTGCCTCGGCACTGCCACCGCAGACCTCTCGGAAATCTGTCTGCGGGAGGTAGAAAAGGTAGTCAAAGCAGAAAAGCGCCGCACAGTTGACGAAAAAACGAAAATGGGGTATCATGAGGGTGCAGAGAAAAAACAGGAAATCGGAGGAATGAATCATGGAAACTATGAAAATGACCTATCGGGAAGCGGGAACGGTGATGCTCCCGAACCTGAGACTGCCGGAGAGCCAAGCCCCGGAGATCGGGAAATACGGCATGGCGCGCAGGGCGTATCTGATGGCGCACCGGAGGGGAACTTATACGACCTTATTGACCGAGAACCGTCTGGCGGAACACCTCTCGGGGATCGACCGGACAGCACGGGATCAGGTGCGGCTGATGACCGAGCAGATGGCGAAGGAGCGAGGGGTGAACGAACAGATGAAAGCGGAGAATCCGATGCGCTGGACGCAGGAGATGAACAGCATCAAAGCGTCGGCGGAGGAGATCGTGCGGCATCAGCTGATCGAGGCGTAAGCGGACAGGAAACCGACCAAATAACCGAACAGAAGAACGAGCCGGCTCAAAGCGAGTCGGCTTTTTCTGTCCCGGATTATGACCTTCACCTCGGCACTGTCGTGTATATCGGGAAAAACGAGTGTGAGATCACCGCAATGGACGGTGCGCGTGTGGAACTGTTCGACGGCACGCTCATTCCGCTGGAGTTGGAAACGGGGGCATTCCTGCGCCGCCTGCGGGATAACCCGCTCAATGATAAGCTGCGGATCGGGTATGTTCCGCAACCGGTTGTCACACCGCCGAAACCGTCCCCCGGGAGAAGCAGAAAACACCGTTCGGAGGAACCGACGGTCGAATCCCTCACGGCGGAACTGGAGCGGGACTATGCCCGATGGGATGACCTTTTGGAAAACGGCGGTTCCGATCCGACCTGGGCAGACGGCGTCAATATGAATCTGGTGCAGGGACGGATTGTCGCCAACCGCAGGAAACTGACAGAACTGTGCGGGGAGGGAATACGCCCCGCCATTCTGGAACGGGAGGAACCGCGCGAGATGCCGAACGATTATATGGCAAAACCGGACGCCATCCGGCAGGCGGCGCGGCATTCGCTGGAGGTCTACCGCTCCGATCCAACCTACCTGTGGTGTGTGGAGCAGGCGGCAAGGATTCCTGTGGGAATGCTGAAAGGGAGTGTGATTCCGAACATTCTCGGTTATGTCAGCGGGCTGGAGACTTTTATCCGGGAGGATGATCTGGTTGCCATGCGCCGCCACCGCAATCCGGAAAGGTATCTGGACAGCTTTGACACCTGCCGGCGGGAGATTGAGAAACTGCTGCCGGCAATCCGGCAGAGTGAGAGAACCGACCGCATTTATGAGACCCTGATGGCAGGAGACCCGGCAGAACCGCAACCGGAGACGGAACAGAAACCGTCCCCGCAGGATGCCCTGTTACGCACTTACCGAAAGGTCAAAGCCGAGAATCCTGATCACCTTGCGGTAATCCGCGTCGGAGACTTTTACGAGCTTTTCGGCAAGGACGCCGAAACAGCGGCGGGAGTGTTGGGATTGACCCTGACTTCACGCGGATTTGCAAACGGCGAGAGACTGCCGATGTGCGGATTCCCGTACCATGTCAGCGAAACCTACCTGCGCCGGCTGTTTGACGCGGGGCATCCGTATGCGGTGATAGAGGAGCAAGCAAAACCGCAAGAAAACGCAAAATCGGAGCAAATACCGGAGCAGAAAGCAGAGCCGACAGAAGAAACCGAAGCCATGCGACAGGCAAAAGAAACCATCAACGCGTTTTGCCAAAAAGAATACGGCGAGGATGCAGACTTCTCGGATCTGCGAAAGGTCGGAATTGCTTACAGCACCGTGACCGATGAGGAACTGGAGGCGCAGATTGACCTGGACCTTGTGGATTGCGTGATGCGGGCATCGGTCGGCGGCGTTCCGGTCGGTTCGGTGCAATGCCGTGACCTTGCGGATATGAACGACAACCTGTTGCCAAATCTGGACTTTTCGGAACTGATTGCATTTGCGGAAGGACTCCTGACACCGGAACGGTTGGAGCAGATTCATGAAAAACAGGAACAAATTCCGGAGCAGAAATCGGAAGACGCTCCTGCGCCGGAGGAAGCCGCCGTGCTGTCCGTCCCCACCTTTGCCAAGCCGACAAAAGCCGCACTTCCGACCGCCTTCCATCCGGAGGTGTCACCGGATGACCGCACAGATTACCGCCTCCCGGAAGGAACCTCCCCGCAGACCTTTTCCGCTCCGGAGAAGTACCAAGCCAATGTTGCGGCAATCCGGCTGCTCAGGCAACTGGAATCCGAAAACCGCCTTGCCACACCGGAGGAGCAGACCACGCTTGCCGGATATGTGGGCTGGGGCGGTCTTGCGGATTGCTTTGACCCGGCAAACCGCCACTATGAGGAACTGAAAGCCCTGCTCACGCCCGAAGAATACGAAGCCGCCAAGGAATCCACCCTGACGGCTTTTTATACGCCTCCGGTCGTGATGAAAGCAATCTACAAAGCCCTTGCCAACATGGGCTTCCGTGGCGGGAACATTCTGGAACCTGCTTGCGGTGTCGGCAACTTCATCGGCGCATTGCCGGAAGAAATGCGGGGAAGCCGTGTGTACGGTGTGGAGCTGGACAGCATTTCGGGGCGTATCGCACAGCAGTTGTATCAAAAGCAAAATATCTCGGTCACGGGCTTTGAGAACACCGCCTTTCCGGACAGCTTCTTCGATGTCGCAGTCGGAAATGTCCCGTTCGGACAGTTCAAGGTGCTTGACCCCAAGTATAACAAGTACAATTTCCTCATCCATGATTATTTCTTTGCCAAGACGCTCGACAAGGTGCGCCCCGGCGGAATCGTTGCCATGCTCACGAGCAAGGGGACAATGGATAAGGAGAATCCCGCCGTCCGCCGCTATCTCGCACAGCGGGCAGACCTCATCGGTGCCATCCGCCTGCCGGAGGATACCTTCCGGGGAAATGCGGGGACAGAGGCGGTGGCGGACATCCTGTTCTTCCGGAAGCGGGATACCATGACCACACAGGAGCCGGATTGGGTACACCTCGGCACGGACGAAAACGGAATCCCGATGAACCGGTATTTTATCGATCACCCCGACATGGTTCTCGGACAGATGGCAACCGAATCGGGACCGTTCGGTCAGCGCGTGACCTGCAAGCCGTATGAAGACCAACCGCTGACCGACCTGCTCGACGAGGCGATTCCGAATCTTCACGCCGAACTGACGGAGCGGGCAGACGAGCCGGAAGCATTGGAGGATGACAGCATTCCCGCAGACCCGACGGT
>CAKSPO010000068.1 GCA_934481515.1 uncultured Eubacteriales bacterium | reverse complement strand
GTGCGCTTGCGCTCCTCCATCTGTCGGATTTTCTTTTTCACGGACGGGCGGAATTCAGGTTCTCCGTTTTCTCGGTGCGAAGGCGCAGACGGCTCGGCTTCGGATTTTGGCTCGGACGGAACACCGTCCGTCCTCTCCGGGGAAACTTCCGTCCGAGCCGCCGTAGGGTTTTCAGGTTCTGCCTTCTCCCCGTTTGTCGGCTTTTTCTCCAGTTCGTCCAGCACGCGGTCCTCATAGCTTTTTTCGGGTGTCTCCTGCTCTGGATCGGCAGGTTTGTCCCCGTCTGCCGTTTTTTCCGTTTCCGCCTGTTCGCGCTCGGCTTTCTCCCGGACGACATCGGCACGGATGGAGGCGCTGTCCACACGCACGAGCTTGAACCGCTCGACGATGCGGGCGATCTTGCTGTCGTCCTCGGCTCTGACCAAAACATCGAACACGCCGTCGCTCCGTTCCTTTTCTTTCAGAATCGTATACAGGACGCCGTACTGGTTGGCGACCTCCTTAAATTTGGTCAGGTCCTTTGCGTCAAAGGTATAGACCTTGAGTGCCTTGCCGTTACGGAGCATATTGGTCAGTCGCTCCGCACCTTTTGTTTTCTTCTGCTGTCTGGCGATGGAATAGACCAGCGCCCCCAGTTGGACAGCCCCTTTGCCGGAAAGTCTTACGACATACTCCGTCCCTTCCAGCACCATTCTCACCACCTGATCGGCGGCTTCACCGGATGTGTTCATCCTTTTCCTCCTGTTCCTGTTCTTGTTCTTCCTGCTTGATACTGTTGGCTCTTGCCCGCTCGTCCACTTCTTCAATCCGGTCAACCAATGCCTCTACCGCGTCGCTTCGTTCGGCGATGTCACGGCATAGCACCATTTCACGGCGAAGTGTTCGGATGCGTTCGGACAGTTCGGAAATCTCTGCCCGAATGGGGTTCATGGCTTCGGTATCGTGCATCCGGCGCAGACGGTTGCGCAGTTTCCCGCGTGTCATCAGGAGCGTTTCAAACTCAGTGGAGATGCGCTCCGTAAAATCGTGGAGATCCCTTGCGGTTTCAATCCGATTCCGACCGAGCAGGTCTGCTTCTGCGGAATACTGCTTCATCCGCTTTGCCGCCTCCCGCAGTTCCGCATTGTCCTCCTCCCGTTTCGGATAGGTCTTCGGCAACTCGCCGAGGAGATAGCAGAAGTGCAGATAGAGCGCGTAAAGTCCTCTCGGCTTTTCGTGCGTCGGTTTGTGGTACGGCTGAAAAAACGGGCGGGGCTTTGACCAGTTCTCCTCCAGTCTTGCCCGCACATCTTCCACGGTGTAGCCCTCTCCGAGCCGATCCAGACGGAAGAATTTGCCCGCGCCGTCCGGTCGGATGCGGAGATACTTTCCTCTCCATTCCAGTGTATATCCCCGGCTTTGAAGGTCATCGGCAAAATACCGCCACACCGTATTGCGGGCAATGGCTTCGTCCATGTCCTTTCGGATCTGCGACCGCCAGGTGAACAGACCGTTTTCCTCGCGGTGCCGGTTCCCGATCTCCCGATTGGTCTGCCCCGTGGGATGCGCAATGACCGACAGCCCGTATTCCCGACAGAGTGCGTCCGATACCTCCCGTAATTTCCGGTTGAGTGCCTTGCCGCTGTAATACTTCTTTCCGTCCGCAAACGACACGCTGTTGAGGCAGAAGTGGTTGTGGATAGTTCCGGTGTTCATATGCGTAGAGACCATCACTTCAAACCTCTCTCCCCACATCCGCTTGGCAAGCTCTACGCCGATCTTGTGTGCGGTCATGCCGTCCACCTCGCCGCGCTTGAAGCTCTGGTAGGCGTGGAAGCAGACGATCCCGCCGACCTTCCCACCGTGATTGACTTTTGTGCGCAAAAACTGCCGTGCGGCAATCTCCGGTTCCGTGTCGCAAAGGATTCCCGTCACAAGCAACTGCTGCTCGGTTTTCATTTCATCGGCACCGTATTGCAGCACCCGATTCACCGCGTGAAAGGACGCAACTGCCGGAAACTGCCCCGTATCGGTTTTGTCCCGATTGGCGATATACTTCATAACGGTTGCAACATTGTCCCCGTGGACTGCCCAGATGCTCGTTACCGCCATGTTCTGCGTCTCCCCTCCCAATCTCCGAACGACTGCCCGAATACGGCATCCATCCGGTTGACCTGCTCTTTGATGCTCCGGAGCATCACTTCATCCACAAAGCCGAGCGCCCGCGCTTTGACAAGCAGTTGATCCACATTGCTCCCGATCCGACGCAGTTCCCGCAGGATTCCCGGATAGTCTGCCGGAAGGTTCTCACAGAGCTTGGCACCGGTTGCAGCTTTCCGTAGGAATGTTTCTCTTGAATACGGCGTGCGTTCCACCAAACCATTGATGGCTTGCAATTCCTCATCGGTCAGCCGCACACAGATCTGTTTGGTTCTTCTTTTTGACTTTCTCATAACTGTTCTGCTATGGGCGGGGGCTTGGGGGCTTTCCCCAACGAGACGAATTTTGATTGCAAAATTCATTGCTCGTTAAGAAAGAAAGACACCTCCCCGACCGCCCGGAGAAAAGAAAAATCACCGCCGATGTTGCGGTGATTTTTCTTCAGCGCACCTCCTCTCCCCGGCGTTCCGCAATCGGGACAGCTACGGTCTTCCCGCAATAGCGAAAGAATCGTTCCGGCTTTTTGAACTGCTCTTTGTATTTTTCCATCAGCTCCGGAGGCATGGACTGATAGCTGTCCCGATCTGACGGAGCGTAAACAATCAGCATGGTTCCTGCAATAATATCCACCATTTCACCGGTATCCGGATCATAGATTGCACGGTTCAACGGCAACCTGTCCAGCTTCCCCTCCTCATTGCAAATGACCGCAACCTCGTCCTCAAAGGGGCAAATCTGCTCGATATAACCTCCAACCTGTTCCTGAAGTGCGCTCAATCCGCTGTCAATCTCCACTTCTTCCGGTGCTTTGCCCGGCATGATTCTCAATACTTTCAATTTATCTTCCATCGCATATTCTCCTCTCCAAGTCAACCTTTCTTTGCAATTTCAGGCGTAGATAATCGTTGTAATCCTTTCCGGCAGGTGGCAGATGCGTCCGGACGGTCCTGACGGATTCTCCGAGAGCCGCACGGATTCCGATTGCCGCCGCCCGTCCGGTACTGTCGTTATCCAGACAAAGATCCACCTGCATGACATCCGGATGCTTCACCAAGAAGTGAGACAACGCCATCGGAACCTTTGCCTGCCGGATGTCCTCCGGTGGCTTATACACACCGGACAGGGAGAGCAAATGCTCCTGTCTGTAATCGTTTCCCGCCTGCTTCATCAGCGTGGCGAAGGAAAGCAGATCAATGGCACTCTCAAACACCCATACCTTCCGGCAAGGAACCTCTGCCTCCAGACAGAACCCGAATCTGCGGTCACTCCCTGCAACATCCCGCTTGACGGCGGTTCCGTCCGTTGCTCTTGCCGAGCATTGGCGGGGCTTTCCCTGCTCGTCAAAGCCGTAAAACAAGACAAATCCGTGGTCTTTCTCCTCGGCGATCCGCCCCTCGGAAATCATGCGGTCCACAATTTCCGCATCCAGTCCCCGCCCTGTGAGATACCGTCTGACGCGGTCGCAACTGTCATTGTGCGGCAGTTGCATCAGCCGTTTTTCCGGCTGCGGCGGTGCGGCTCTCGGCGGCGGCAGCATGGCGCAACTTGTCCCCGCAAGGATTTCCACCGCATCCGGCAGGCGCATCCCGCGCACCCGAATGAGGTAATCCAGTGCCGTATGCCCACCGATGCCGTGTGACCACCAGAACCATTTGCCACGGGAAATTTTCAGACTGTCGTGCGTGCGGGTACAGTAAACCCCGTTCCCGCACTTGACCAACTCCTGCGGCTCCCGCTCGCGCAGATAGGTGTAGAGGTCAATCCGCCGTGCCGCTTCAATCGCTTTCGGGGTGGCATAGTTCATCCCGCCACCCCGTTTTACCGTGCGTCCCGGCTTCGGCGATCCCGAAGCCGCTCGTCCTCACGCGCTTCAAATTCCACGCCGGCAAAGTTGTCCGCATCCAGAAGATACTCGGAGTCCCGCCATCGGTCGGACACAATCTGCTCCGCCTCCTGCGTACTCTCCGCTTCCACATCCACATCCATCACCAGCGTTTCCACAATCCGAACCTTGTAATGTTTCATATCCTTTCCTCCTGTCTTTCATTTCGTTCCATACAATCCCGCTCTTGATCCGTCTCCTCCTGCGGCGTCTCCCCGTCCGCGATCTCATTCTCCCGCTGATCCATATTCAGTTCGGCGTTCAGTTCGTCCAGACGGCGGGATTTTTCGGTCAGTTCCGCTTCGTCCGGAAACGGCTTTGCAAGCTGCGCCTTCGCATTTTCCACCTGCTCGTGGAGTTCTGCAAGCTCGCTTTGCGTCAGGGCAATGCGCTTCCCGATACCGCCGAGGCTGTTATCAATCCGCTGGATGATCCCGCCGGCGTCCTTGCCGAGTTGTGCTGTATGCGTCAGCTTTCCTTTACAACGGATGAAAAACTCCCTTGCAACGGTATCGAAACCGATCTCCATCTCCATTCCCCGGTAGGTTCCCAAATACTTGGGATCGGGATTGGTCATGCTCTTGGTAACGGCAAGGATCTGTTCACCCGCGTCCTTCCGCTCGGTGTAAACCGTACCCCGAATCCTCATCGGAGAGAAGCCGTTCTCCGTCTGTTCGGTGTGTTCGGCTACTGTCCCGAGGTCGTGTTCCAGTGCCGCAAGGTAAGTTTCCGCCTCTGCAATTTTCTTCGGATAGGTCAGGCGCAGATCGTCCTCCAACTCATATCTGACCGACAGATGCGACGCCTTCCGCAACCGCAGCTTGGCAACATCGGCGTCAAGCTGCATCTTCTCTATGATCTTTGGGTTTCCAGATGCAATGGCTTTCAGTTCTGCGTAAGACAGAACCGTTTCGTCCACATCCTCAGCGGAGCGCACGGGAGATTTGCTTGTCATGATCTGACCGGTGAACCGCTGCTTGCTCTCCATCAGCTGATACATATA
>CAKSPO010000067.1 GCA_934481515.1 uncultured Eubacteriales bacterium | reverse complement strand
TTTGCAAAATGTGCAAACCGGACACGCCCCTGTTTTGTTTTCTGCTATCCGGATGATTTACCGTTCTGCGCGGATTTCATTTTTTCCTCTTCCAGACCGTATCGGTACTGCCGGATATTCCACAGAAGCAGAACACCGAAAAGGAGCATCAAAAATCCGCATCCTATCGTTCCCGCGGAAATGCCTCCGTTTCCCGTTCCGTTCGGGAGAAATTCTTCTCCCGTATCCGTGACGGCACGGATCTGACGAACATGATCGTAGGCAGAAACATCCGTCCACTCCAGAAAGATCTCCTGCTCGGTGCGCGGCAGAAGAGCAACATTCTCCACGGCAATCACGCTGCGCTCCCCGTCTTTTCCCGTTACCGAGACCTCTACGGAACGAATGGCAACCGTCTTGCCGGAGTCGTTGAAAATTCTGCCGGAAAGCTGGTGGATATACGTGCCGCTGTCCTTTGCCTGTTCGGAATAGGTCACCGTCAGGCGCTCGGAAACAAGCAGACCGGTTTCGTTTTTTTTCGGAATCATGGAAAGGACAAAAAGAACCGCAAAGAAGAGCAAAAGCAAGCCGCATACCGCTATGGCAAGAATCCGGAAGATTGTTTTTTTCATGATTCCCTCCAAAAAATCAGGTGACCGGAATACCGGCGGAAATCACCGTCTTCAGGTGTACCCCATCCTCGGTAAAAAGCAGATCCGCGCGTTTTCCGGGCGCGATACTGCCGACCTCCGATGAAATGCCTACCATCCGGGCAGGGTTCAGCGTCGCGCAGGCAATGGCATCCTCCAGCGGAATTCCGGCAAACCGCATCAGATTCCGCACTCCGTCCCAAAGGTTCAGCGTGCTGCCGGCAAGTGCTCCGTCCATGGTCAGTGCCCGTCCGCCGCTCACCTTTACCGGCTGTCCCGCAATGGCATATTGCCCGTCCGGACACCCGGTCGCCTCCATCGAATCCGTAATCAGCACAAACCGATCCCTCCCAAGGCAGCGGTACGCCAGCCGGATCATCTCGGGACACACGTGCATTCCGTCCGCAATCAGTTCTCCATAGTAACCGCCGTTCAGCGCCACCGAAACGGCTCCTCCTGCGCGATGATGCAGGGGCGGCATCGCATTATACAGGTGGGTAAAGGAGGTCACGCCCCTCGACACGGCAAGCTCCGTTTCTGCCGTGGTCGCGTTGGTGTGCCCCAAACCGAGGGTCGCACCGTGCTCCAGTGCCCTTGCCGTAAAGCTCCCGTCCGCGTCCAGTTCGTATGCGGCTGTCACATGACACGGAATCCGGATTTCACATAGGTATTCCTCCAGATCCGCGGCGGAAAGCGGAACCAGAAGACGCTCCGGGTGCGCACCGCGCCGAACCGGATTCAGATACCTTCCCTCCAGATGGATTCCGTCAAACCCGCAAGTCTGAATGTTCCGGATGGCGGTATGCCATTCCTCTGCGGTTCCGGAAGCCAGCGTCGGGAACAGTGCCGTCACGCCGTGACGAAGGTAGTCCGCCCGCATCTGACGCATTTTCTCCGCACTTGCGGTGGAAAAGTCCCCGCCTGCGCGACCGTGTGTATGGACATCCAAAAGTCCCGGCAGAACCGTCAGCCCGCGGCAATCGGTCTCCTGATCCGCAAAAGCGCCGTCACACTCCGCTCCAACCGCCAGAATTCTGCCGTCTTCCACAAGGATCGGGCAACTCTCCGCGAAGCTGTGGTTCTCCTGCCAGACCCGACCGTTTCTGAATAATTCCTTCATTTCTGTTTCATCCCCTTTGACTGTTCGGATTCAGTATAGCACATTCCCGTCCGGATTGCAACCGCTTTTTCCGCTTTTTTCGGAACGTGCTTCAGAAAAGGCAAGAGATTCGCATGTGCGACCAAAAATTTTTGCTTCCGCCGAATTCACTTGCTTTCGACAGTCCCCGCATGCTATGATAAAGACAAGCCACAGGAAAGGAAGGAATGCATATGAAAAAAACATGGATTCTCGGAATTGCGTGCAGTCTGTTGCTTACCGGATGCGCTGTCGGCACACCGGATTCCCCTGCTGCAGAGACGCAGACCGAAGAAGCGGATACGGCGCTGAATACCGCTCTTTTGCGCGCCGAGTACTACCAGAAGCTTTCCGCGGAGCTGCAACGGGAATTGCAGGACATGAAATCGGATTTTGCGGAAAGCCGCACGGAATATGAATCCCGCATTGACGCGCTGGAGGAAGCGATCCGGCAGAATGTTCCGCCGGAGGAAACACAGGAATTTCTCTTTGAGGTGCGGGAAGGAAAAGCGACCCTGCTCTCTTACCGGGGAAAGGACAAGGAAGTGCAGATTCCTGCCGCCTACGGGAACTGCCCCGTCACCGCCATCGCAGACCGTGCCTTTGAAAACAATACAAAAATCACTTCCGTAAGGATTCCGGACGGAATCGCAGAGATCGGTTGGTTTGCCTTCTCCGGTTGTGTCTCTCTGACCTCCGTGGAACTGCCGGCAAGTGTAGCCGTCATCCGGTACGGCGCTTTTCAGAACTGCTCCCGTTCCATAACCTTCTACTGTCCCGACGGCTCCTTTGCCGGGCAATATGCCAACAGCTATGGAATTCCCATCGGAAAAAGCGGAACCTGATCCCTACTGTCTTGAACTGCATAAAAATCCCGGAGCAAGAGGGCGAAAGCATGCCCTGCTCCGGGATTTTTGGGGAGGGTTGTGTTGAAGGCGCTACTCCGGAATCCTCTTCTTTATTTTTTGCAGGCTGTTCCCGTCCGGCTTGCAATGTGCGACTTCACTTTCCGCAACATCTTATTCCGGAATTTCTCCACTCTCTTCTTCGGCATCAGCGGGACCATTCTCCTCGTCTCCGCCCTCGACGGTGCCGTCCGGGGATTCATCGTCCGGCTCCTCTGCATCTTCCCCGGTACCGCCTTCCAGCAGAATGTCAAAGCAGGCTCCATCGTTCAACTCTATCCGGACGCCCTCAATGTGCAAAAAGCGCGCCTCGGAAAAATTGTAGCTGGAAAGCGGGCGATCCAGCGCATTGTCGGATTGTGCGCAAACCAGAATCTCATCCCCGTCAAATCCGCTGATGATTACGGTATGGTACCATCTTCCCTCTTCGTTCCGGTATTGGATGGCATCTCCGATCTCTGCCTTTTCCCGTGGGATCTCGATGCCATAGGGACCGACCCCGCCGTTCTGTGTGCGGAACTCCGGAACACCAGTGATAAAATCATAAAAATAAGTAACGCCGCTCCATGCAGGCGCCCGCTCCTGTGCGGAAATATAATACCACCCGTAATCCGGTGTATAGTTCATCGTGCAGGAGCCTGCCAGAATACACTGCGAAACAAAATTGGTACAGTTCCCTCCGATTCCGGTAAAATCCACAAACAAGGGATTCCGGTCCAATGCCCATCGGCGGGCATATTCCACCGCGCGTATACGATCGTATGGTTTGGTAATCAACATAGAAAATCCTCCTTTTTCCCTACAGTATATGCGGGAACAGGAGGATTTTTCCGATATTTCTCCGCCTTTCTTCAGCGGAGATAGGTATCCAGCATGGTTTTGACATCCTGCATGGTATAAAACTTTGCGGCATAGGTACCCTTGGGCGCGTCGCCGAGCACCAGCACATAGGTCTTTCCGCCGGAAGTCGCATAGCAGACAAGATAGGAGGAGGTAACAAAAGAGCCGGTTTTTCCTCCCTTCAGTACCGCATTTTTCAGGGAAAACGCCTGCCCGGTCTTTTCCTTGTAATAGTTCAGACGGTCACTGAAGAGCGTGCTATAATAGGTAAACGGAAAGGACGGATTGAAAACGCCCTGTGAATTGTATCCGGCAGCTCTGGAGGAATAGGTCTTTGCGCTGAGAATCTCCCGGATCAGATCGCTTTGCAGGGCATATGCCATCATGACCGCCATCTCGTTCGCGGTGGTATAGTTCGCTGCACTCTCGTAGCCGATTGCATTGTCGAAATGCGTGTTCCGAAGCCCCAGCTCCGAAGCCTTTTCGTTCATCCGGGCAACAAAGTCTTCCTCATTTGCGCATACGTACCGCACCACCAGCATCACGCAATCCGATGCGGATTCCATTCCGATACCGTACAACAGATCCCGGATCTTATATTCATCGTTGACATCGATCCCGTAGCAGGTGGAGCCCTTGTAGCCGCCGGTATGGATGTAATTGTGAATCTCCTCCGTCATGGTCACTTTTTCGTCCAGCTGGTCGTTCCGCAGCATTTCACAGGCAACAATCAACGTCATCACCTTAGTCATGGAAGCAGGGGAAAAAGTGGCATCCGGAGCCTTCGCCGCAAGAATTTCGCCGGTGGAAGCATCGATCAGCGTTGCATAGGCGGACGTGATTCCGTCGGCGGGATTTCTGGTAGTTCCGGTCGAAAAGGGGTTTCCCGGAACAGTCCCGCCAGCAAAGACCGGGGTCGCCGGTGTTGCCGGTTCCGCATCGGTGGTATGATCGCTCTCCCCCGGTGTGGTCACATTACCCGTTCCGCCATCTGCCCGATCGCATCCGCGCAATACCGACGCACAGACCAACACCACCAGAAAAATCAAAAAAACAGATAAAAAAAGCGCCAGCACGACTTCGGAATCCCGGCGGTCTGGGCGCGCAGGCTGTGCCGTTTTTTTCGGTTCCATCCCTTCTCCTTTCCGTCTGAAACGGCATCACATCCGACACCGCCCGGAATATTTCCTTACAAAAATCATCTCTTCTTTTATTGTACCCGATAAACCGCGCTCTGTCAAGATTTTTCCGGATAAATCCAAAAACATTTTCCGGTCGGCTCCATCCGGCAACAGGAGCCTGCCCCGCCTGCAGGAAAGGAAAAACACGAAAAGCACCTCCGCCTTCCGGCAGAGGTGCTTTTCGTATGGACAATTGTTCCGAAGAACGGGATTATCTCTTGGAGAACTGCGGTGCACGACGTGCGGCCTTGAGTCCGTACTTCTTTCTTTCCTTCATACGAGGATCGCGGGTCAAAAAGCCTGCTGCCTTCAAAGCCGGTCTGTATTCGGGATCTGCGGCAACCAGGGCACGCGCCAGTCCGTGACGGATTGCACCTGCCTGACCGGTAATACCGCCGCCGTTGACGGTTGCGATAATATCAAACTTTCCCTCGGTTCCGGTTACGCCAAACGGCTGATTGACAATCAGCTTCAGGGTCTCCAGACCGAAATAATCATGCACATCCCGCTTGTTGATGGTGATGGCACCGGTACCGGGAACGATGCGAACGCGGG
>CAKSPO010000066.1 GCA_934481515.1 uncultured Eubacteriales bacterium | reverse complement strand
GTGACAGTCTACCCGCCCGTCCTATGAAATCCCCACCACCATCCCGGCGGCATCCCCCCGCCGGATTTTGTTTTCCTTGTGATACGGAATCCGAACCACCGGAATCCTTGGCGCGCCCCTACGCACTCAGTCCTCCCGCACGACCGGAACATAGACCTTCCGCAAGGGGATCATTTCCCGATAGCATTCGCTCAGATTGTCATAATACCGGAGAATCAGCTCGGCAAGATCCGCACCGCTGAAGCCGCGGATGATCGGCGTGTTCTCCAAATATCTCCGCGCATTTTTGGTATAGTCCGACAGTGTCACAAACAGCCCGTAATCTCCCTCGTGCATCGCGCCGCGCAAAGACTGAATCGTGGACTCCTGAATTTCGCTGTTTCCGCTTTTCACCTGCACCAGAATCCGCGGCGGCAGTTCATCCTTGTAAGCAGTAATGTCAATTCCGTTGTCCCCGCCGTGCGGAGAGAGATCCGTATGGTACCCCATCGCCTGCAGCAGATCTGCGACAAAAGGCTCCAAGCCGTGCCCCTTGAGATTCCGGCTGAGCACTTTAAGAATAAAATCCTTGGTGCTTTCCACCGTCTCGTCGGCATTTTCTGCCGCCGCATCCGCATCCTCCGACACCGTTTCGGTGCACTTCTGCTTTCCGCAAAAGGAGGAAACATACTCGTCCGCATAATTTTTGACCGAAAAGAAGGACATCACGGAGCCGACCTCATACAGCGCCCCTTGCGAAAAGGAAGTGCGCGGAAGTTGCTTGAGCCACTTTACCGACCGCGCCTGCGCATACTTTCCTTCCGTCGGCAGAAAGGTGTAGTCCCCCGCAATCTCGCCGAAATGAATTTCGCGGTCAAAACGGGACGGAAACAGAATGTAATCTCCCGGACGAACCTCGTGAACAAACCGGTACAGCATTCCGGCACTGTTTGCCACCGCCTGCGGCTTGGCATCCGGATACGTTTCCCGGTACTTTTTCTTGAATGCCTCCCGATCCGGAGGGAGAAGGCTCAGATTCCCCATCTCCCTCCACCGGATGGCGATTCTTCCCTTTTCCAGAAACAACCGCTCCGCGGCAGTATGAATTCCCCAGATCCTTTTTTCTTCCATCCAGTTTTCCTCCGTGTCCGCACGCGGGACTCCGGCTCAGCGCACGGTATCCGATTTCAAAATGTGATTACCGATCCGACCACTGCGGCTCCGGAATCCGGGCAACCCCCGTCCGGTACGCCGCCTGTACCACCGCATCCGCAACCACATCCGCTACCCGCTTTTCAAGCGCGGACACAATGATATGATCCGCCGCAAGTGCGTCCTCCGGGACAAGAGATGCCAGCGCATAGGAGGCGGCAACCATCATCTCTTCGTTGATGCACTTGGCGCGGCAGGAAAGCGCCCCGCGGAAAATTCCGGGAAACGCCAGCACGTTGTTGATCTGATTCGGAAAATCCGATCTTCCGGTTCCGACCACTGCGGCTCCGGCAGAAAGCGCCTTGTCCGGCAGAATTTCCGGCGTCGGGTTCGCCATCGGGAACACAATGGCTCCCTTCGCCATGGAGCGGACCATCTCCTCACTGACGACCCCCGGAGCGCTGACCCCGATCAGAACATCGGCACCGCACAGCGCGTCGGCAAGCGTTCCGTGAAGTCCCGCCTCATTCGTGACCTCTGCAATCGCCTGATGCGCCTCGTTCAGACCCGCATCTCCGCGGCAAAGAATTCCGGAACGGTCCACCATCACGATGTGACGAACACCCAACCGCATCAGGTGCCGTGCGATCGAGATACCGGCAGAGCCTGCACCGTTGATGACAACCCGCACCTCTTCCTTCCGCTTTCCGACCACCTTCAGCGCATTGATGAGCGCCGCGGCGACCACAATCGCCGTTCCGTGCTGATCATCATGAAAGACCGGAATATCGCAGATTTCCTGCAGTCGCTTCTCCACCTCAAAACAGCGCGGCGCACTGATGTCCTCCAGATTGATCCCACCGAAGGAACCGGAAAGCAGATAGATGGTGCGCACCAATTCGTCCACATCCTGCGTCCGGATGCAAAGCGGAAACGCATCCACGCCGGCAAACTCCTTGAACAGAGCGCATTTTCCTTCCATCACAGGCATTCCCGCTTCCGGACCGATGTTCCCAAGCCCCAGAATTGCGGAGCCGTCCGTAATGACCGCCACCAGATGTGACCGGCGGGTCAGCTCCCACGATTTTTCCGGGCAATCCCGGATGGCAAGGCATGGCTCGGCGACCCCCGGCGTATAGGCAACGGCAAGATCATGCCGATCCTCAATCCGGACGCGGGACACCACTTCAATCTTCCCCTGCCACTCTGCATGCTTCTGCAATGATTCTTCCCGAATATCTGTACTCATTTTTCGTTCTCCCTCTGCTTTCCGAAAATTATGTAAAGGCAATCACCGTGCAATTCCGATGGTGCGGATTGCGGCTTGAAGAGCTACCTGAAATCAGACCATTTTCTCCGGGCGGTAGACCTCGTCAAAGCGTTCCCCATCCATATATCCGAGCGACAGACACGCCTCCCGGAGTGAAATTTCCTTTTCGTGCGCCAGCTTTACCACCCGCGCCGTATTTTCATAACCGATGTACGGCGTCAGCGCCGTCGCGGTCATCAGAGAACGGTGCAGATTTTCCCGCATCTTCCGGCGATCCGCAACGATGCCGCAAACGCAGTGCACCCGGAAGGAATTCATCACATCCGAGAGCAGACGAAGCGACTGCAGATAATTATAGATGCATACCGGCATGAACACATTCAGCTCAAAATTTCCCTGAGATGCCGCAATTCCGACTGCGGCATCGTTTCCCATCACCTGAACGGCAACCATCGTCACCGCCTCACACTGCGTGGGATTCACCTTCCCCGGCATAATGGAAGAGCCAGGCTCGTTTTCGGGAATCCGGATTTCTCCCAGACCGCACCGCGGACCGCTTGCAAGAAACCTTACATCGTTTGCAATCTTCCACAGATCCGCTGCCAGTGCCTTGAGTGCCCCGTGCGCGAAAACCATCTCTCCTTTGGAGGTCAGCGCATGGAACTTGTTCTCCGCGGCGCGGAAGGAGGTTCCCGTCAGAGCGGAAATTTTCTCCGCCGCCAGGCGGTCAAAGCCTTCCGGTGCATTCAGTCCCGTGCCGACGGCAGTCGCTCCCAAAGCCAGACGGCGGAGCGGCTCCAGGGACGCACGGATGTTCTCCCGGTCAACCTCCAGGGAAGCGCGCCAACCGCTGATCTCCTGACCGAACGTGACCGGAACCGCATCCTCCAGGTGCGTTCTTCCGCACTTGACCGCATCGGCATTTTCCTTCTCCAACCGGGCAAGAGCAGAAATCAGTTCATCCAACGCCGGAAGCAGAGAACACTCCGTCTCACAGACGGCGGCAATGTGCATCGCCGTCGGGAAGGTATCGTTGGAGGACTGAGACATGTTCACATCATCGTTCGGATGCAAAAGCCGTTCCCCGGCGATCTCGTTCCCGCGGGCGGCAATCACCTCATTGACGTTCATATTGCTCTGCGTACCGCTTCCCGTCTGCCAGACCACCAGCGGAAAATGCTCCGAGAGCGTTCCGTCCGTCACCTCCGAAGCGGCACGGAGAATGGTATCCTTTTTTTTCTCCGTCATCCGGCCGGGACAAAGCACCCGGTTCGCCTCCGCCGCCGCGGCTTTCAGAACGCCGAACGCACGAATGATTTCCGACGGCATCCGCTCACAGCCGATGCGGAAATTCTGATAGCTTCTCTGCGTCTGCGCACCCCAGTAGCGGTCTGCCGGAACTGCAATCTCCCCCATGGAATCGTGCTCAATCCGTTCTTTCATGCTCATCCCTCCGTCAAAACAGACAAAAACCGCCAGCCGTTTTCCAAAAGACACACAAAACGGCTCCCGCACGGTTTCCGCATATAGACCATATTATAGCACGTTTTCCTGCAAAAAGCAATAGAAAAACCGCTTTTCGGAATGACGAAAAGCAGAAAACTTCCCCCGAAAACGATGCAATAATGCCCCAGTGCCATATCGCACCGGGGCATCTTCCTTTCGTCCTGCACTTTTTCCGATCGCAGCTCTGTGAGTCGCGGTTCTAAGCTTGTCCACCCCCGGCGGCAAAAGCAACCCTTAGCGGCAAGCCTGTCTGTCAAAAAGCTGTGAAGGAGCACTTTCCCACCGCTCCGGAAAGCAAAAATCTTCGAAATCCGTGTATTTTTGCAAAATCCATTGACTTTATGAACAAAATGTTTTATAATTCTGATGGTTACCGGCAATTCCGGATATTCTGAAACAAGTGTGTAAAGAAAGGAAACAGCAAAATGGCAAAGAAAAGCTCCTTCTGGAAGGATTTCAAAGCCTTCATCACCCGCGGAAACGTTTTGGATATGGCAGTCGGTGTTGTCATCGGCGGCGCGTTCGGAAAAATTTCAACGGGTCTTGTCAATTACATCATCAACCCGCTGGTCAGCATCTTCATCAAAAGCGGAGACCTCGACAGCGTCCGTACCGTTCTTAAGGAGGCGGTCTATGCCGAAGACGGCGTAACCGTCGTGGAGCCGGAGGTCGCGCTCCTCTGGGGAACATGGCTCCAGACCATCCTCGATTTTCTGATTATCTCCTTCTGCATTTTCCTCGTTCTGCGCATTCTGATGCGGATCAAGAACGGTTTTGAAGCGGACAAGATTGCGGAGGAAGCACGGAAGGCTGCCGAGGCGGAAGCAAAGGCTGCGGCAGACAAAAAGGCGGCAGAAGAAGCTGCACAGGCACTGGCGGACAAACAGGCGCGTCTGGAAGAGGCAACGCTGCATCAGGAACAGTTACTTGCGGAAATCCGTGACCTCATGAAGAACAAATAACAAATAAACATCGGTAAAAATAAGAACAAAGTATTTCTTACAAGAAAAAAATCGGCAAGCATCTGACGATACTTGCCGATTTTTTGGTCGGAGTGAGGTGATTCGAACACCCGGCCTCTTGGTCCCGAACCAAGCGCTCTACCAAGCTGAGCCACACCCCGTTTTTCATACCTGCATATTATAGCACATAAAAAAGCAATTGTCAATCGTTTTTTTCATTTTTTCCGAAAAGATTTTCGGAGTGAATTCCCAAAGTAAATTCCACAGTGGAATTTACTTTGGGAATTCACTAAAGCAGATCCTTCTGCCGCACAGCACGATAGAAGCTTGAAAAGACAAAAATTTTGTGCTATAATATATTTAACAGTACTCATATAGAGATACTGAAACATCAAGAACAAGGGAAAGAGGCAGAACAAAAACCAACAAATTGTAAAAACCAAAAACGCTCGACGGGAGGTAACCGCCTATGAAACACAATAAAATTGCAAACGCAGAGAAATGACTTTTCCCTTGCGCTTTTTTGTTCTTTTTCAAAAAACCAACGGCAAGAAAATGAATCACAAAAGAACAACAGACTTAATCCATAACGTATTGTAACGGTAAAAGCCGCGTGATTGATGATAAATATGACGTCATAAAAACACAATGACGTTGTTGAATCAATTTAATCTGCAAGAAAAAATTACAATCAGCGAGGAAAGAAAATATGATACTGGAATTAAAAAATATCGATAAA
>CAKSPO010000065.1 GCA_934481515.1 uncultured Eubacteriales bacterium | reverse complement strand
ACCGAATATAAGTTTTTGCGAGAGTTCGAAGTCATACGCAAAACTGCCGAAAATATCTTTTTCGTAGCCCATAGACAGAAAACAGGGCGATTGAGTCTTCCTCAGTCGCCCTTTTTGGTTATGAATTTTTGTTTTGTCTTTTTGGTTTTTGCCGGGCAAAAAGAGGGCATCGCTTATTCGTGCGATGCCCTCAAAGGAATATTCTTTATGATCAGATGCTGCCGCTCTTCCTGATGTGTTTCTTATTTTTACAGCATCATGGACAATATTGTTTTTACGGTCTGCATTTTTTATCTGTTCCGTGGGGTATTGCTTGCGGGGAACAGCCTTTTTCTGACCGTGCGGAATTTTGCGAAGTCCTCGGATGCGGCGGACTTATTCGATCAGTCCGCTTTCCTTCAGGAGCAATTCCACGTCCGTTCCCTTGACCTTTTTCAGAACGATTTTGAGCAGTTCCTTTTCCTTGAAGGAAAGCTTGACACCCGTAATCGGCTTTTTGTCGATCGCATAGTAGCAGGCACGCAGAAGTTCGCGCACATCGTATTTGCTGCCCCAGACCTCCGGAACACCGCGGTCGATGTCAAGCAGGGTATAGACCGACTCCATACCGGTACGCATGGAATACTCGGTGGTAAAAATGGTGTCGCGCGGCGTTTCCGCAAACTGACCAATGAAAGCAAAGTTTACGGCTCCGTCCGGAACGACCTTCGGACGGTCGGATTCCTTCCTCGGCTGGAAGAAGGCGTTGATATAGGGCATATAGCAGGTGGTGGTATTGCACGCGTTCTTTGCCTTTTCGTCAATCTTTTCGGTCGGCATACCGATATGATACAGCCATTCGCGGCAGACCTCCTCACCGGTGCAGTCGCGCATTGCTTTTTTGACGTAGTTGCCCTCCCGGTTGGTGTTGAGAGAGTAGAGCCAGACCAGTACCATGTTCTTATCCTGCGAGCGGAACTGCGGCTGACGGTTGATGGTCCAGGAGAGATACCAGTTGTCGGTGCTGTCCTTGACGGTTACGATGCCGCCGGTTGTGACCTTGCCGGCGCGTGGGTCGCGCTTGCAGACGTTCATAATATGACGGATGATTTCCTCGTCGGAGGTGGCAACCGTCGCGCTCATCCAGTTGGTTGCGTCAATGTCGCTGCAGAAGGCGTCCGGATTTCCGAATTCACCGTTCGTTGCCTGTGCCGCGATGGCTTTCCACATATCCCAGGATTCGCCGATGCCGTTTTTCAGTCCGGAGAGATCCGGCGCGTGCGTCTGATCTCCGTAGCAGGAGGTATCGGTGCAGCAACCGTTGGTGATAAAGATCAGATCGTCCTCAATCAGGTCAATGGTCTGCTCCTTGCCGTCCCGGACATAAACGATCTGCTTGGCAATCTTTTTGTCGCCCTCGGTCTCGATGACAACGTTTTTGACATCCATGCCGTATTCAATGCGCACGCCGTGCGATTCCAGATACTTTACCAGCGGCAGGATCATGCTTTCATACTGATTGTATTTGGTGAAGCGGAGGGCGCTGAAGTCCGGCAGACCGTCAATGTGGTGTACATACCGGCACAGATACCGTTTCATTTCCAAGGCGCTCGACCAGCGCTGGAAGGCGAACATGGTCTGCCAGTAGAGCCAGAAGTTTGTATTCCAGAAGGAATCCGGAAGTACATCCGAGATTTTCTTATCCTCCAGGTCCTTTTCCGGTGTCAGGAACAGCTTGGAGAGCGCCATTGTCGAATCCTTATCCAGTGCAAATTTTTTGTCGGTATGCGCGTCCTCGCCGCGGTTTACGGTCGCGCGGCAGAGCGAGTAGTTCGGGTCGTGCTTGTTGAGCCAATAATATTCATCAAGAACCGACACCCCGGGTGTTTCAATGGACGGCACATCGCGGAAGGTGTCCCACATGACTTCAAAGTGGTTGTCCATTTCACGACCTCCGCGCATGAAGAAGCCCTTGGTGACGTCCTTTCGGCCGTCACAGCTGCCGCCGGCAAGCTCCAGCTTTTCCAGCAGGTGAATGTGCTCTCCCTTCATCTGACCATCGCGGACAAGGTAGAATGCCGCGGTCAGTCCGGCAAGACCGGTGCCGATGATATAAGCCGATTTCTTATCGACATCCTTCGGCTTTTCCGGATGTGCAAAGGATTCATACGTTCCGGCAGAGTAATACATAATGGAAACCTCCTCAAAATTTATTTTCTGCCTTTATTATATCCGCTTTTCTGCGCTTTGCAATCAGCAGAAAAAGCCCCGTGATAAAAAACTTATCACGGGGCTTCAAAGTGTAAAGAAATTTATCAAAACGGAAATTTTGATAAAATTCCGCTCTAAATCCGGAAGCGGGAAAGTGCAACGGCGACCGAGCCTTTGATCAGCGTAGCAAGGCGGCTGACGATTTTTTTCGGTTCCTCTTTCATGTCGTCCCTGATCCAGTCCAGCATCAGACCGATAAAAATATAGGAGTAAACCTGTGCAATGAATTTTTTGTCCTCCTCGCGCACGGCAATCTGACCGGCCTCTTCGTTGATGACACCGAGCAGAAGGTTGTCCACCAATGGTTTCAGATATTTTTCTACCTGTTCCCGGTGTACGCAACGGTAAACATTGGTGACAAAGGGCTTGTTTTTCTGTACCGCCTCAAAAATCTGGAGGAAGCCCTGCTGCCAGGTATCATAGGTTTTTTTCTCTTCCAGCGCTTTTCGGGCATCCTCTAAGCACGACCATTCCACGAGGTCGTAAATGTCATTGAAATGGTAGTAGAAGGTCATACGGTTGATCCCGCAGTCCTGTGCAATGTCGTTGATGGTGATTTTTGTGAGCGGCTTCTTGAGCAGGAGATTTTTGAGAGATTGCTCAAGCGCCCGTTTGGTAACCTGTGACATAATATCCGGCTCCTTTTTTCGGGATTTACGGAACCTGCCACCGTAGAATTCGGAGGAGCAGGGGATCCGTTTCTGCCAATGTTTATTATAGCACGTTTTTTCTGCCTTGTCCAGAGAGAAAAAGGACGGTTTCCGAATCTATCTTGCAATGCGGACGAAAATGTGCTATACTGTACCGGACAGAGATTTTTCCGGAGGAGGGAAGGGCGGATGCGAGAGGGATTTGCGGTTCGGATTGTTTTGGCATTGATCTGTATGAGTTTTCTCTTTTCCGGGTGTGTGCAGGAACCGGAAAGGGATTCGGAAAAGGGCTCCGGAGGAGCGTCGGAGGAATCCGACACCGCTTTTCAAACCGAACCGATTTCCAATGTACAACCCCGGCGACAGAACGGTTCATTCCGCTCAGATACCGGAACCGGCTTGAATTTGCGCGTGGAATGGGGTGCGGAAGGGGACGGGGAACTTCGCCTGACGCTGAAAATTTATCTGGAGCATTATTCTCTCAGCGTCGGGGAGAGGAACGGAGCCTATGCTGGAAGCATTCGCGTGGGCGGGGCTACGGAAAGAACGTTTTCCACCCCGGCGATCCATACATCGCAAAACGAATTTCAAAGCGACCTTCTGAAAACAGAAACTTATCTTTTCCGACCGGACGAGCTTCCGGACGGAGAGATTCCCCTTGTGGTGACGTGGCGCTTTGGCGGTACTTATGCAGGAAAGGAAATCGGCTCCGTAACGGCGCGCGGATCAATTTCCCTTGCCAAGGGATAATTCAAACGAAAGGCAGATGTGAAAACATGAATCAGGCGGAAAAGCAGGAACGAATGGAGCAGATTGTCCGCAGATTGCGGGAGCGCTATCCGGCAGCCGTTTGCGCGCTTCACTGGGAGGGGGAGCCGTGGAAGCTTTTGATTATGGGAAGCCTTTCCGCCCAATGCACGGATGCCAGAGTCAATGAGGTTTGCCGGGAGCTGTTTTCGGTCTATCCGACCCCGGAAGCCATTGCGGAAGCGCCGGTGGAGGATTTGGAAAAATACATCCGCCCCTGCGGGCTTTATCATGTAAAGTCACAGAACACCAAGGAAGCCTGCCGGATGCTGACCGAAGAATATGGCGGAGTTTTGCCGGATCGCATGGAGGATTTGCTTCGCTTTCCGGGGGTCGGACGCAAGGTGGCAAACCTGTTGCTCGGAGATGTGTTCGGCAAGGGTGGTGTTGTGACGGATACCCATTGCATCCGTCTTTGCGGTCGCTTCGGAATGTATCCGGAAACGCTCAGGGATCCGGGCAAGATTGAAAAACTGCTGGATCCGTTGATTCCGGATGAAGAAAAAAGCGATTTTTGCCACCGGTTGGTGTTCTTCGGCAGAGAGGTCTGTACCGCGAGAGCACCGCGTTGTGCGGATTGTCCGCTGTCCGACCTGTGTGCGCACAATGCCGGAAACGTTTCATCCGACACAGAGAACGAAAGCCCGGCATAAATACAAAATATCAGGCGGTGTAAAAAACTCGTTTTGCGTTTTTACACCGCCTTTCTCGGTTATAATTGCTTCCGCATTTTTTCAAGGGCGCCTTTTTCCAGCCGGGAAACCTGCGCCTGCGAGATGCCGATTTCCTCTGCAATCTCCATTTGCGTTTTGTTTTCGTAAAAACGGAGATTGATAATTTTCCGTTCCCGATCGGTCAAGCGCTCCATTGCTTCCCGCAGGACAATGTTTTCCATCCAGCTTTCGTCTCCGGCTCCGGAATCGGAAAGCTGATCCATCAGGTAGAGCGCATCTCCGTTGTCATTGAAGACCGGCTCATACAGGGAAATCGGCTCCACGATTGCTTCCATTGCGTGCAGAACCGCCTCCTTGCTCTCTCCGAGACGTGCCGCGATTTCCTCCACCTTCGGTTCGCACTCTTTCAGGGCAATCAGTTCCTCCCGTGCCTGCAGTGCGCGGTAAGCAAGGTCGCGGACGGAACGACTGATCCGGATGGCGTTGTTGTCCCGCAGATAGCGACGAATTTCTCCGATGATCATCGGAACCGCATAGGTGGAAAATTTCACATCCAGCTCGGTGTTGAAGTTATCCACCGCTTTGACAAGTCCGATGCAACCGACCTGAAAAAGGTCGTCCATGTTTTCCTTGCGCCCGGTAAACCGCTGGATAATAGAGAGCACCAGACGAAGATTTCCGTTGATCAGTTCCCGGCGGGCGTCTTCATCACCGGCTTTTACTTTTTTGAGTAGGGTCTGCTTTTCCTCGTCCGTCAGCACTTTGAGCTTGGAGGTGTTCACCCCACAGATTTCCACTTTGTTATAATACATTTTCCGCCCCCGCCGTTTGGTTTCAGAAAAAAGTATTGCCGCGCGAGCCGAGTAGTTATTCAAGGCAGAATCTGGTATCGTTTTTCAGGATCAAAAGGATACGAAAAAAGGGGGCGATCCCCAAAAGATGGAGATCGCCCCCGTCGGAACGGAAATGCAGGCGCTCAGCGACCGCAGCAGCAGGAGAAGAGAAGAACGATGATAATGAGCCATACCCAGTTCTCTTCCAGCAGGTTGCAAAGACAGTTGTTATTCATATGAATAAAATCCTCCTTGTTGATTTGCAAGCACAGACCGGAACTTCCGGTTTGCCCTTCTGCTATCAGAATATGACGGATCCGGAGAAAGGTTCCCGGAATCTGTCGAAAGAGAGAGAATTTTATTTCAAAAGGGGGAAATCAGAGATAGGAGAAGAGCATTCTGCGGCTGTGTGCGTCCAGCGCGGAGAGATCCGGTATTTCATACCGGTTGTCGTTGCTGTCTCGGACAATCACCCGCGGGGTGCCATAGAGCTGCTTGATGTCGGAATGCCTGTTCCGGATCCGGAAGGAGACGGGACCGCGGTCGGTTTCCACACTCCATTTCAGAGAGCCGAATTTTTCATCCGTCCGGATGATTTTTGTGATTTTCGGAATCATGTAGTATTCGGAGAAGCATTCCTCCACGGCGCGGCGGGAATCGGGATCCAGTTC
>CAKSPO010000064.1 GCA_934481515.1 uncultured Eubacteriales bacterium | reverse complement strand
GTTGGAAAAGGGCATCAAGGATTGCCGTTCCGGTGGTTCGGATTCCGTATCACAGAGGGAAACAAAAGCCAACGTCGAGAATCCCGCCGGGATGATTATATAGATTCCTTAGGAACGGGCGGGTTGACCCTGCGCGGGCAAAGCCCGTTTCCTACGGGATATATAGAGATCCTTTGCCCAGCGGAAGCCGGAACGGAATGACCGACGGGGAATTTTTCGTTTGGCAGAAGCCGGTAATGAAAAACAATTTTCACGGCGTTGCACGAACATTCCGGTTTTTTCTGATTCCGTAGGGGCGGGGTTGACCCGCCCGTTTGTGTGGGTTTCGTGGAATGTTGGAAAAGGGCATCAAGGATTGCCGTTCCGGTGGTTCGGATTCCGTATCACAGAGGGAAACAAAAGCCAACGTCGAGAATCCCGCCGGAATGATTGTCCGGATTCCTTAGAAGCGGGCGGGTTGACCCCGCGCGGGCAACGCCCGTTTCCTACGAACATAGAGGGGCTTTTTTGTTCAGCAGAAGCCGGAAGCGGAATGTGTAGATGGGGGCAGTTCCGCATCGGAAGTCGGGAATGCAAGGAAAAAGCATGCGAGCCGATTCAGACCGTGGTTCCTTTGCCGATAAAGAACGGCATGGTTTCGCATCCGGAAAGCGTTCTCCCGTCCCGGATGACCACGTTTTTGTCCGTGACCACGCAATTGAGGTGAACGCCGGAGCCTGTGTAAGTATCCTGCAACAAAATACAATTGCGCACCACGCTTCCCTTTCCGATGTGCACGCCGCGGAAAATGATGGAGTTTTCCACCGTTCCTTCGATCACACACCCGTCTGCAATCAGCGAATTGTGCACGTTTGCCTCGCTACAATATTTGGTCGGTGCGCTGTTGCGGAGTTTGGTGTAGATTCTCCGCTCCTCGTTGCGGAACAGGTCATGCCGGACATCCTCCTCCAAAAGGCGCATGGAGGTACTGAAATAGTTCTCCATGGAGGACACGCGGGCGCAGAAGCCGTCAAACAGATACGTCCGGATGAGGTGCTTTTTCATCTGCCGGCGGATGACATCGGTGGAAAAGTTCCGGTAGTCGTGCGAAATCGCGTCGGCGATGATCGCCTGAAGATCCGACCGGCGGAGAACCATGATGTTGGTGTTGATCTGCGCGCTTCCCCTCTTCGGCTTTCCGAGAGAAAGATCGGTTACGCGCCCGGTCTCGTCCGAAACAATTATCTCGGCATCCTTGTCGAACATTTCGTCGTGGATGCTGACCTCCTTGGTGACGATGGTAAGATACGCCTCCGTGCGGACATGCTCCTCGATGACCTTGGAAAGGTCAATGTTCAGAATGGTGTCGCAGTCGCTCAGAACCAGATAGTCCGCGCCGCAACGGTCGATGAAGTTCACCGACCCCATCAGCGCCTCCAGGCGTGTTTCGTACAGTTTTCCCGCCGCGCTGTTCTCATATGCCGCCACATACGGCGGAAGCACCTTGATGCCCCCCGAACGCCGCGCCAGATCCCAGTCCTTGCCGTTCCCGATGTGATCGAGGAGGGACTGGTAGTTATAATGTGTAATCACGCCGACGTTTGTGATATTGGAATTGACCATATTGGAAAGGGAAAAGTCAATCAGCCGGTAGCGGCAGCCGAACGGAATGCTTGCCATCGTGCGGCGTCGCGTCATCTCCGGGATGACCTGATCGTGAATGTTGGAAAAAATCAATCCTGCTGCTGTCATTCTGCTCCCCCCTTACTGTTCCGAAATCATGGCGCCGTCATCCACCGTCGCTCCGTCCGCGATGGTGATGCCGCCGCCAAGAACTGCGATGTCCTTGGCACTTTCCTTCGACGCTCCGATGACGCACCTCTTTCCGACCGAAACGTTTTCGTCCAGAATTGCGTACTGCACCGTTGCGCCCTCTCCGATGCGGACGCCGTTCATGACCACGCTGTCCTCCACCACGGCGCCGCGTCCAATATAGACGCCTGCCCCCAGCACGCTGTTGCGCACGGTCCCGTAAATTTCACAGCCTGCCGTCACGGAGGAATTCTCTACCGTTGCATCCGCGCTGATAAACTGCGGTGCCTGCGCCTCCTGCCGGCTGTAGATCCGCCAGCTTTCGTCCGAGAGCGAGAGCACCGGCTCGTCGCCGAGCAGATCCATGTTCGCTTCCCAGAGGGAACGGATGGTTCCGACATCCTTCCAGTATCCTTCAAAGGAATATGCCATCATTTTCTCTCCCGCCGCGAGCATTGCGGGAATGATGTTTTTTCCGAAATCGTTGGAGGATGCCGGGTCGCGGCTGTCCGCTTCCAGATAGCTTTGCAGCTTTTCCTTGGTGAAAATGTAGATGCCCATGGAAGCCTTGGTGCTGTCCGGCTGCTTCGGCTTCTCGGTGAATTTATAAATGGTTCCGTCCTCGCGTGTGCTCATGATGCCGAACCGGCTTGCCTCCTCCAGCGGAACGTCGATGACCGCAATGGTGCAGTCCGCGCCGGTCTCCTTATGGTAGGCGAGCATCTTTGCATAATCCATCCGGTAGATATGGTCGCCGGAAAGAATCAGGACATACTTTGCGTCGTACCGGTTGATGAACTCCATGTTCTGCCAGATGGCGTTGGCGGTTCCCTTGTACCAGTCGGCGCCCTTCTGCCCCTGATACGGCGCCAGAATCTGAACGCCTCCGTAGGTTCTGTCCAGATCCCACGGCAGTCCGTTGCCGATATATTCGCTCAGAAGCAGCGGACGGTACTGCGTCAGAACCCCGACCGTATCCACGCCGGAGTTGGTGCAGTTGGAAAGCGGGAAGTCAATGATGCGGTATTTGCCCCCGAAGGAAACGGAAGGCTTTGCGGTCTTATGCGTCAACGCGTAAAGGCGGCTTCCCTGACCGCCCGCCAGCAGCATGGCAACGCATTCTTTTTTTCTGAACATGCTTTCTCTTTACCCCCTTTGTCACGTGATCCGTAAATTTATCTCTTTATTGTTTTTCTTTCTGCTTCTTCTCTTCCGGCTTGCGTCCGCCCGTTTTCTCGGGCTTTTTCCGCTTCGGATATTTGCGCGTGCAACGCAGGATGAGTGCGCCGAGCGGAGGAACGGTCACCTCCACCGCGTTCCCGTACCCCCGCAGCATGCAGGGAACGGTTTTCCGCTTTCCGGGATTGCAGATTCCCTCTCCCCCGTATCGTTCGTCGTCGGTGTTGAGAATCTCCTCATAGATTCCCGCGTCCGGAACCGCCAGAAGGAAGTTTTCCCGGCGGACGGGGAGAAAGTTCAGAAGGATTACCAGCTCCCTTCCCTCCTTGTCCGCCCGGCGGTAGGAGAAAATGCTCTGCTCCCGGTTGTCCGCGTCGATCCAGCGGAACTTTTCCCAGTCTCCGTCCGTTTCCCAGAGCGCCGGGTGTTCCAGATAAAACCGGTTCAGCTCCGCGTTGAACAGCTGGAGCTTCCCGTGCATTTCATAATCGGTCAGGAACCATTCCACCTGATCCTCAAAATCCCATTCCCGGAACATTCCGATCTCGCTCCCCATGAACAGAAGCTTCTTTCCGGGGTGGGTCATCATGTAGGTCATAAACGTCCGCACGCCGGCAAACTTCTGTTTGTACTCGCCGGGGAAGCGATCCAGCAAGGACTTCTTTCCGTGCACCACCTCGTCATGCGAAACGGGAAGAATGTACCGTTCACTGAAGGCGTAGGTGATGGAAAAGGTCAGCTTGTTGTGGTGGTCGCAACGCCAGAGCGGATCCTCCGCCGCATAGGAAAGGGCGTCGTTCATCCAGCCCATGTTCCACTTGAAGGTAAAGCCAAGCCCGTTCCGGGCAAAATCGGTCACGTCCGCCCACGCCGTGGACTCCTCCGCGATGGTCATGACCTCCGGAAAATCCGATGCCATCATCCCGTTGAGCTTCCGGAAGAACGCGATCGCTTCGAGAGACTTGTTCCCGCCGTAAATGTTCGGAATCCACTCGCCCGGCTTTTTGTCGTAATCGAGATACAGCATGGATGCCACCGCATCCACCCGGAGCCCGTCCACATGGAACTCTTCCGCCCAATAGGCGGCGTTGGAGATCAGAAAGCTCTGCACCTCTTCCCTGCCGACGTCAAAGCGGCGCGTGCCCCAACCCTCGCACTCCATCCGGTCTCTGCCCTGATATTCGTACAGCGGCTGACCGTCAAACTCATACAACCCGTGCGCGTCCTTCGGAAAATGCGCCGGCACCCAGTCCAGAATCACGCCGATTCCGGCGCGGTGCATCCGATCCACAAACTCCTTCAGCTCCGCGGGCGTTCCGTATCGCGCCGTGGGGGCGTAATAACCGCAGACCTGGTAGCCCCACGAGCCGTCAAACGGGTATTCGCTGACCGGCATCAGCTCCACATGGGTATATCCCATCTGCTTGACGTAGACGGAAAGCTCCTCGGCAAGCTCCCGGTAGCCGTAAAAGCTCCCGTCTCCGTGCCGTTTCCATGATCCCGGATGCACCTCGTAAATGTTCAGCGGCTGTGCCGCCGCGTGCTCCCGGTCGAAGCGCCCCCGGCGGTACTTCAGCCAGCCGTCGTCTCCCCACCGGTAAGGCTCCTCTGCACAGAGCACCGATGCAGTTTCCGGCGGGCACTGCATCCGGAATCCGTAGGGGTCCGCTTTGTACAGGGTCTTCTCGCCGTTGCGCAGGTAAAATTTATAGTTCTGCCCGTCCTCTGCCGCCGATGCCGGGCATCTCGCCTCCCAGACGCCTCCCGCGGTTGCCTTCCGCATCGGGAGCGATTCGGGGTTCCACCCGTTGAAATCTCCCACAACGGAAACAAAGTCCGCATTCGGCGCCCAGACACGGAACACCCACTCCTCTCCGATCCGGTGTGCACCGAGATACCGGTAGGCGCGATAATTGGTTCCCTGGTGGAAGAGGTAGGGTGCGAGATCCGTCTGTGCGGCTCCGTTTCCCCGGCATTCTTTTTCTTCGGCTTCCGTCATGTCGCAACAGCCCCCCTTCGTCCTTTGATTTTTCCGGATTCTCCGTCTTCCCTTATAGTATAACATAATATCAGAAAAATACAAGAGTTTTTTCCTGTTTTTTGTTGTTTTCTACAAAAATACAATCGCACAGACCGTTTTTGACATCCTTTGGAAGCGTTTGACGGCTCCTTTCCGGCTTTGCGGGTTCCGGAAAACAGAATCCGCCTGTTTTTGACTTGGCTTTCTGCACATATTTTTGTTTGATTCTTGTGCACATAAGACAACAAACAGAAATATCATTGTCATTTTAACACAAAAATCATAGGCTGTCAATGTATAGAATGTCAGAAAAATCGGAAGTTTCTGAAATTTTTGTGTAAGGGGATTGTGATGTCCGGGCGGACAGCCTTTTTTTGCTTTTTTATTGGTCGTTCTCCCACCGCGTTACCCGGAAGCGTACGTTTTCCGTTCCCGCCGCCACCGGGGTTCCGTCCGGGGAAACGGTCAGGCTCCCTCCGTCCGGATAGAAGAAGACCGTGTTTCCGTCCGGGATCCGTTCCACTGCGGAAGGCGTTTCCAGGGAAAGCAGGAGACATCTCAGCGGTGCCAGCAAGCCTTCCGCCTCTTCCCCGGAAATGCGCGCCGTGTGGTCGTTCTGCGTCACGGAGACGGTTCCGTCCCGCTCCCGGCAAAGCAAAATCCCGCGGTTTTTTCCATCTCCGACGGACAGATACCGAACCGAGCCTTCCGGCTCCCCGTCCGCTCGGATTCCTCCGCGCACGAGTGCCGTAAAGGGCACCCCGGACATCTCGCCGGAAAGTTCTGCGGAAAATCCTTTTTTCCAAAATGCATCCATTCCGGAGCCGGGTGAGGAGACAGAGCAGGCGCATAACAGCATTCCGGCAATGAGCAGCCCGAAAAGGGAAGAAGAAAGCAAAAAATGTCGGATCCGCATGAAATGGTTCTCCTTTCAGAAACAGAAAAATCCGGAATCGGTTTTCCGGCTCTGTCTATCAGTCTATTTTATGAAGTCCTCGTGATTTTCATGTAAAAAAACATTGCAATATTTGTCTGATTGTGATATACTGTAAAATACCGTGTTCCGTTCTCCGGAAGCGGAATGTGCAGATTGGATTTTTCATCCGTCGGAAGCCGGATGCAGAGTGGAAAGTTATCGTTTTGCAAAACAGCAAAAATTCCGCGATACAGTTCACACCTCATCCGC
>CAKSPO010000063.1 GCA_934481515.1 uncultured Eubacteriales bacterium | reverse complement strand
ATCCGAACCAACACCCCGGCGGCATTCCCCGCCGGAAACGGGTGCCCATTTACAACGCAGTGAAACGAACAATCGGACGCGTTCGTCGGTGCCCCTACCCGATGTACCGTAAAACCTCCGCAAACGGGCGGGTCGACCCTGCGCAGGCTTTGCCTGCATCCTACCGACTTGGAAAAACCGGAACACTTGTGCACCGTCGGAAAAATCGTTTTTTATCCCGGCATTTTTCGTTTCGGTTTGACATTTTTTCGGAAAAGGAATGAAAGCCAAACATGCCCACGGCAATCAGCATAGATTTTTATCCAAGGGGCATTTACCCAAAAGCCTTCTCCAGTGGGTAGCGAAGCGGCACGGGGGTAATGAATGACAGTCCGGGGGACTGTCAGAACCCGAGTGTGCCCGAGCCGCAGCGAGACAGGTGAACCGCGTCAGCGGCGGATGAGGCGTGAACTGTATCATGGAATTTTTGCTGTTTTGCAAAACGATAACTTTCCACTTCGCATCCGGCTTCCGCCGGGCGAAAAAATACCCTCTCCCTCGTAGGGGCGGGGTCTACCCGCCCGCTTCTAAGAAACTTGCACAACCGTCTGGGCGGCATTCCCCGCCGGAAACGGGTGCCCATTTACAACGCGGTGAAACGAACAATCGGATACACTCGCTGGTGCCCCTACCCGATGTACCGTAAAACCTCCGCAAACGGGCGGGTGGCTCCCTACGTCTAAATGGAAACAAAAACGCTTGTGCACCGCCGGAAAAATCGTTTTTCATTGCGGGATCTTCCGGCTGCGCTGTTTTCCGGATTCGGCGATTTTTGATCGCATCTCACAACGCAAAAGAGCGGAGGCATGCAGCAATCTGCCGCATGCCTCCGCTCTTTCTGTCCGGACAGATTCTCAAGCAAGCTTTCTTTTGCATGGAATTCAAGACGTTAGCGAAGCACCAGAAAAACAATCAACAACGACACAACAATCAAAACCACCGCCAACAGCATCACCAACAGCGTTTTCCGGTCAAAGCGAAACGCGTGCTTCGATGCCGGAAGGAATCCGAACCGTTGTAAAATCCCGGAAAGCGGCTTATAAAGGAGCAAAACGCATCCGGCGTTCAACACGCCCTTGACCAGATTGAATGGCAGCAACAACGTCGGAATCATATCCCGCACCTCGGCGACCGCGATTCCGAAATAATACGGCGTGACCACCAGATTTAAAAGCATCATCACCGCGGTCATTGAACAGACTCCCGACAAAAGGCCGATCAAAGCACCGGAAAAGCTTTTTTTGTGCTTGTAGATCAGACTGACAACCACCGAAAAGGCGGCAGAGCCTGCGACATTCATGACAAGGCCGTACAGCCCCGTCTCACTGACCGTCAAAAACTCCAACAGCGGCACCAGAACCGCCAGTGACAACGCCGCCAGCGGACCGAAGCACAGCCCGCAAATGGTAATGAACACATCCTTCACATCCAGCGTCAGAAAACCTCCCACCGGGACGTGAATCACCAGCATCAGAACATAAGAAAGCGCGGCAAAAACCGCAATCAGAGCCATCCGGCGGATTTTGAACCGCTCATGATAAACAGACATCGTAAAAATTCCTTTCCCTTCCGGACTGTTACCGTCGGTTCGGGGATTACACCCGATCGGCACGCAATGCGTGTTCGCAGACTCTGACTGCCGGTATGGAATTGCACCGATTCCCAAAGATATTTTATGTACGCACCCGGCGAAAAAATGCCGGAAAAGAAAGCACGGGTTGTAATGCTTGCGCATTACAACCCGTTACAGTTCAATCAGCCGATGATGCTGGAAACGACACCGGAACCAACGGTTCTGCCACCCTCACGGATAGCGAAACGAAGTCCGACTTCGCAAGCGACCGGCTTAATCAGCTCAACGGTCATATCCACGTTATCACCGGGACGGCACATCTCAACGCCCTCAGGCAGAACGATGTTGCCGGTAACGTCGGTGGTTCTGAAATAGAACTGCGGTCTGTAACCGGTGAAGAAGGGCTTCTTACGGCCGCCTTCCTTCTCGGTCAGAACGTATACGTGACCCACGAACTTGGTGTGAGGATGAATGGTGCCCGGCTTTGCCAGAACCTGTCCTCTTTCAATCTCTTCCTTTGCAATACCACGGAGCAGAGCACCGATGTTATCACCAGCCTCAGCCTGCGGCAGGAGCTTGTGGAACATCTCAACACCGGTAACGGTGGTGGTCTTCTTCTCCTCGGTCAGACCGACGATTTCAACAACGTCGGACACCTTAACGGTACCACGCTCAACACGACCGGTAGCAACGGTACCACGACCGGAGATGGAGAACACGTCCTCGACGGGCATCAGGAAAGGCAGGTCAGCCTGACGCTCAGGAGTCGGGATATAGCTGTCAACAGCATCCATCAGTTCCCAGATGCAAGCATACTCGGGAGCGGAAGGATCCTTGCTGGTGGATTCCAGAGCGTTACGGGCAGAGCCGCGGATTACCGGCAGATCATCGCCCGGGAAGTCGTAGCTGGAGAGCAGATCACGAACTTCCATCTCAACCAGATCCAGCAGTTCAGGGTCGTCAACCAGGTCGGTCTTGTTCAGGAACACAACGATTGCAGGAACGCCAACCTGACGGGCGAGCAGAACGTGCTCACGGGTCTGCTGCAGAGGGCCATCGGTACCTGCAACAACGAGGATTGCGCCGTCCATCTGAGCGGCACCGGTAATCATGTTCTTGACGTAGTCGGCGTGACCGGGGCAGTCAACGTGCGCATAGTGACGCTTCTCGGTCTCGTACTCAACGTGTCTGGTATTGATTGTGATACCTCTTGCCTTCTCTTCGGGAGCGTTATCGATCTGGTCATATGCCAGGAACTCGACGTTGCCGTTCTTCAGAGCAAGAGTCTTGGTAATTGCAGCGGTCAAAGTGGTTTTACCATGGTCAACGTGACCGATGGTACCAATGTTAACATGGGGCTTTGTACGTTCAAATGTAGCTTTTGCCATTTTGAATTTCCTCCGTTAAAATTTATAATTTTTTAATTAACTGTATGGGTTTCTGAAAAGCTCAGCCGTTCTTTGCGGCACGTTCCTTGATGATCGTTTCCTGGATGGACTTCGGCACTTCAGCGAAGTGGGAAGGCTCCATGGAATACTGACCGCGCCCCTGCGTCTTGGAACGCAGGTCGGTTGCGTAACCGAACATGGTGGAAAGCGGAACGTTTGCGGTAATCTCCTGCACACCGGAGGTCGTTGCCTCCATGGAAAGGATCTGACCGCGGCGGCTGTTGAAGTCGCCGATAACGTCGCCCAGATACTCGTCGGGAACGATTGTGACCACCTTCATAATCGGCTCGGTCAGCACCGGATCCGCCTTTCTCATCGCTTCCTTGAACGCCATGGAACCGGCAATCTTGAATGCCATTTCCGAGGAGTCCACTTCGTGATAAGAACCGTCGTACAGCGTTACCTTGACGTCCACAACATTGTAGCCGGCAAGAACACCGCACTGCATCGCGCCCTGAATACCTGCGTCAACTGCGGGAATGAACTCCTTCGGAATTGCACCGCCGGTCACCGCGTTGACAAATTCATAACCCTTACCCGGCTCGTTCGGCTCAATGATGATCTTGACATGACCGTACTGACCGGAACCACCGGACTGCTTCTTGTACTTGCACTCGTGATCCACCTTTTTGCGGATGGTCTCCTTGTATGCAACCTGAGGCTTACCGATGTTTGCTTCCACCTTGAATTCCCGCAGAAGTCTGTCCACGATAATATCAAGGTGCAGCTCACCCATACCGGCGATGATGGTTTGTCCGGTGTCCTCATCCGTATAGGTACGGAAGGTCGGATCCTCCTCGGCAAGCTTGGAAAGCGCAATGCCCATCTTTTCCTGACCCGCACGGGTCTTCGGCTCGATGGCAACACGGATAACAGGCTCCGGGAACTCCATGGACTCCAAGATAACCGGATGCTTCTCGTCGCAGAAGGTATCACCGGTTGTGGTGTTCTTCACGCCGATGGCAGCCGCGATATCACCTGCGTAGCAGCAGTCGATATCTTTTCTTTCATTTGCATGCATCTGCAGAATTCTGCCCAGACGCTCGTATTTGCCCTTAGTGGAGTTGAATACGGTATCGCCTGCATGCACACAACCCGAATAAACACGGAAATAGCAGAGCTTTCCGACAAACGGGTCGGTCATAATCTTAAACGCCAACGCGGAGAACGGCTCGGTATCGGAAGAATGTCTGTCCTCTTCCTCGCCCGTCTTCGGGTTGGTTCCGCGGATTGCCGGAATGTCGGTCGGTGCAGGCATATAGTCCACAATCGCGTCCAGAAGCTTCTGAACGCCCTTATTCCGGTAGGAGGTTCCGCAAACCACAGGAACAATCTCATTGGAAATGGTAGCCTTCCGGAGCGCAGTGCGAAGCTCGTCCACGGAAAGCTCTTCACCTTCCAGGTACTTCTCCATCAGCGCGTCATCGGTTGTGGCAATTGCCTCCACCATCTTCTCGCGGTATTCCTTTGCCAATTCCTTCATATCCTCCGGAATCGGCTCTACGCGCATATCCTTTCCGAGGTCATCGTAATAGATATCCGCTTCCATGGTCATCAGATCAACGATGCCGCGGAAGGTCATGTCCTTTCCGACAGGCAACTGAATCGGCACCGCGTTTGCACGCAGTCTCTGATAGATCATGTCAATGACGTGATAGAAATCCGCACCGGTGATGTCCATCTTATTGACGTAAATCATCCGGGGAACCTTGTATTTGTCCGCCTGTCTCCAGACGGTTTCGGACTGCGGCTCTACGCCTCCCTTTGCGCACATGACGGTAACGGCACCGTCCAGTACACGCAAAGAACGCTCCACCTCTACGGTAAAGTCAACGTGACCGGGGGTATCAATGATATTGATACGCTTTCCTTTCCAAAAGCAGGTGGTCGCAGCGGAGGTGATGGTAATACCTCTCTCCTGCTCCTGTGCCATCCAGTCCATGGTTGCAGCGCCTTCGTGCGTCTCGCCCAGCTTGTGCGTTTTTCCCGTGTAGAACAGGATACGCTCAGTGGTCGTCGTCTTTCCGGCGTCGATATGAGCCATGATACCGATGTTTCTGGTATTTTCAAGTGAATATTCCCTTGGCATGAATGTTTCTCCTTAGAATCAACTCAGTGGCAGGTGCAGATCAATATCTGTAGTGAGCAAACGCCTTGTTTGCCTCTGCCATACGGTGCGTTTCCTCTTTCTTCTTGAACGCTCCGCCTGCGCTGTTCTTGGCATCTACAATTTCACCGGCAAGTCTTTCTGCCATGGTCTTTTCTCCGCGCTTTCTGGCGAAGAGAATGAGCCAACGCAGTCCGAGCGTCTGACGACGCTCCGGTCTGACTTCCATCGGAACCTGGTAGGTGGAACCGCCGACGCGGCGAGCCTTGACCTCCAGAACAGGCATAATATTTTCAAGTGCTTCCTGGAATACCTCCAGTGCATTCTGACCCTGCTTTTCCTCTACGAGCTTGAAAGCATCGTATACAATGGTCTGAGCAACGCCTTTTTTGCCGTCATACATCACGTTGTTGATCAGCTTTGTAACCAGCTTGGAACCGTACAACGGATCCGGCAATACATCTCTTTTGGTAATACGACCTCTTCTCGGCACTGTACTTCCCTCCTTCATTAAAATTATGAGATCATTGGTACTCAAAAAACATACTTCTGTTAGCGCCGCGTCGGGTAAATCAACATAAACATTAAATTTACGGAGGACGGGCTAAGTGTGCTTTTCAGTGTTGCGCTGTCGGAAGATTATTTCTTCTTCTTTGCGACTTTTGCTCCGTACTTGGAGCGGCCCTGCTGACGGTTGGCTACGCCCTGCGCATCCAGGGTTCCGCGGATGATGTGATAACGCACACCAGGCAGATCTCTGACACGGCCGCCGCGGATGAGCACGACGGAGTGTTCCTGCAGGTTGTGTCCGATTCCCGGAATGTAGACGGTTGCTTCCAGACCGTTGGTCAGACGGACTCTTGCGATTTTTCTCATCGCGGAGTTCGGCTTCTTCGGGCTGGTGGTGGACACCTTGGTGCAAACGCCTCTCTTCTGGGGTGCAGACTGATCGATTGCCGCATTCTTCAGGGAGTTGAAGCCCTTCTGAAGCACCGGCGCCTTGGACTTGTAGTCCTTCTCGCCGCGACCCTGTCTGACAAGCTGGTTAAAGGTTGGCATGACTGTTTTCCTCCTTCTTCTGAATTTAATGTTTATATTACAGTACCCGACGGGAGATTTCCGCCGACGCAACTGTCCTCTTTTGAATGCGGCACGGGCTCCGCCGCAGTGACTTGTCCTTCCGCAAGGCACAATTCGGGCTTTGCGCAAACAAATACAGTTTATTATATCATGCAACCCCGCTTTTGTCAAGGTGCAAAAAAAATCTCCGCAATTTTCTCCCTTTTGCACAAATTCCGCGCGCCATAATTTCAGTATTTGCCAAATAATTGTGTATTATTTATACCCGGCAAAATTTTTTAAGAC
>CAKSPO010000062.1 GCA_934481515.1 uncultured Eubacteriales bacterium | reverse complement strand
GGCAGCATCAATAAGCGGTATTCCGCACCTGCTACGATTCCGTTTACGGAGCCGACCCGAAGCGGTTATGTGTTCCGAGGTTGGAGTCCCTATTCGACGGCATTGTCTGCGATGTATCTGCCGGGAGATTATTACAGGTCCAATGTCAGCCGCACGCTGTACGCCGTTTGGGAGAAGATTCCCGAAACCTACACCGTCAGCTATTCCGCAAACGGAGGTACCGGCGCACCGGCAACGCAGACCAAAACCGAGAACATTGATCTGACGCTTTCCTCGGTCATTCCGACGCGCAAGGGTTATACCTTCCTCGGTTGGAGCAAAAACGGTTCCGGACAGGCGGATTATCAGCCGGGAGCGAACTATTCGGTAAACGAAAGCATGACGCTGAGTGCCGTCTGGGAAGTTCACACCTATGTGATTACTTTCCATCCGAACGGCGGCAAGAACGCCCCCGGAAGCGTGACCAAGACCTATGGCAACGATCTGATTCTGCCTGCCGGAGTACCGACAAGGGACAGATACGATTTTCTCGGTTGGAGCACCAACCCGAAAGCAACCGCACCGACCTGGGCGGCAGGCGGCGTTTATACCGAGGAAGGGGACGCTACGCTTTATGCGGTCTGGAGAGAGCGTTACTACGACTTTTCCGTCCTTGATCTGACTGTCACGCCGGATACGGCAAAACAGTTTGAAAGCGTTTCGGTAAGATTCCGTCTGGACAACTGGGACAGGTATAACGCTTACAGCGGAATTCCTGTATCGGTCTGGATTGGCGACAAAGAAATCTATTCGACTACGGTGGATTTTGTGGCATACGGCGTGAATCATGTGACATTCTCGCTTGCCTGCGGCGGACTGGAGGGGGAACAGACGCTGACCGTCTGGGTGAACCGGGCGGACTACCGGAACGAAAAGAGAACCGGCAACAATACGGCGTCTGCCACCTTTACGGTGGAGCGTGTTGTGGAAACCAATGTGGAACCGGTATCCGAGGCGGGAGAGTTCTATGCCGGAGAGGAAGTCGTGACATCCTTTTATATCGGGAATGAGGGAATGACCGATATTTACCCGTCCGATCATCTCCGTGCGGATTTTGTGGTTTACACGGTCATCGACGGCAGAGAGACGGCACTTGTTTCCGCCAAATGGGAGCAGGTGGTTGTTCCCGCCAACGGAACCAACCTTGTCTGGTTCAAGTGGAGGGTGCCCGACAAGGCAGTCGGAAGAATGTGCTGGGCGCAGTGCCGTATCAACAGCGACCGTCTTGCCGATGAGCGCAATCCCGACAATAACAGCCGCGAGTTTGCCATTCTTCCGCAGGTGCGTAGCACTTACCGTACACCAAATACCCGTTATGAGGAAAAAGCACCTGCCGATTATCGACCGGACGCAGAACGACCCGCGTCAAAAAGTGCTTCCGCAACCTGGACGCAGTGGGTGTATGAAAACGGAGCGTTTGTGCTGAAAAAGTACGGAATCCGTGCGTCGCTCACAAGACCGATGCTGACGCCGGATGCCTCCTGTACGACGGCAACAAAGGCGAACGGCATCTGGCAGATGAAGTCCGGCTACGGTGTGAATCTCCGTTGGAGAGGAACCATGAATGCCGTCAGCGGGGTTCCGATGGCTCCCGCATCTTCCTATACGGGAATCCAGAATGTCACGGCGCTTTTCCCGGAGTATGGGTATGAGGCAGCGGACGGACGAGCCGAAACGCTTGTACCGGTCGGAAATTATTATCAGTTTGTCGGCAATGTGGACGCGGGTGGTGCAAGGGTTCATTTTATTCCGCTTTACCATCAGGACGGCAGTTATCGCGTGGTACTGAAAACCGGCGGTATCTGGACGCCGGCAGGGTATCTGGAGTCCGTTCGGCTTTCCAATGAGATCGTCATCTCCGGCACGGTTTATGACGATTGGTATAACAAGTGAGGCAGACGGATATGGAACAGGAAGAAAAAGAAATCATTGCGGGGTACACGGTGCGGATTTCCCTGTGGATTGGTAACAAGCGGCTGATTTATGCCAGATCCGACAATCCGCAGGAACAGAATCCGTATATGAAATGTATCTGCACACAGAACGGTTTGCTGATGGAATACACGGATGCACTTTGCTCAGACCGATACGAGGAGATCATGAAGCTGTTCGCAGAGGACCTCCGGGCAGAAGCCGTCAGACTGGAAGCAGAGAAAAGCGCCAAAGGGGATGCCGTTGCCCCGTGTTTCGGAAAGGATGATGTAGAGCCGGCTCCGTATGACAGGAGCATCAAGGGCAGAGTGGTTGCCCTGAAGCCGGATGCGTTGGATGACAGCTACCGCGATCTGTCCGATCAGCTTTACTATGTCACGGGTGGCTTCGGCGCGGAGGCGAACAGTCGGGGGCACGCCTGCTATTGTACCAACCTTTACAGCGGGGCAGTCTGTCGGATCGAGCGACCGTATGTTCTTGGTATTGTCCCCGAAGATAGACTGCCGGACTTTGCAAAGAAAACGCTTGCATCGTGCAGGACACCAAAAACAAAAACCGAACGGGAGGAACGGTAATGGCAAAACTCAATTCGCACAACATTCTCATTCTCCGCAAACTGGTGGAGAACGGGTATCACACCAAACGGGATATTGTCGGACTGCCCATGTATGAGCTTCTGCGCATCCGAACCCTGAGCCGAGGTGACCTTGAAACGGTGTGCCTGCTGCAGGAGGCATTGCGCAAAGACGATCTGCTTTCGTTTCTGACCGAAGAAAAGGAGGATAACCGTGAAACTGGAACGGACAGTCCTGTGGGCTGAAAAAGACCTGTTTTTGGAGGACGGAGATCCGGCAATCGGATTTCTCGGCTTCCTGCGCGGTTGCTTTTGTGAGAGCGGCTTGCAGACGGATGAAAACCTGCCGGAAACGGTTCGGGCGGAGTATGCGGAGGTCCTGCATTTCCTGTGCAGTCCCGATGCCCGCCGCATCCTTTGCGGGAAGGTGCAGATGGAGGGGTATTGCCGCAACCGCAGAAAATCCCATGTTCCGATGGCGTTCGGTCGGGAGTGCTGGGGATTCCGTATCCTGAACGAGAATCTGGCGTGGTATCTTGCCTGTACCCCGTGGAATGACCGCAGGCAGTTTTCGTTGTTTGTCTATGACCGCACGACCCTGATGACCGCTCTTGCTGAGCGTGTTGGTTTGCCCGAACGCTGTTACGGGGTACAGCCGTTCACAGGGGAGCGCATCCTGATTCGCTACGGTGAGGATTCCTACGAACTCTTTCCGCAGTATGGGTGCAACGCAACTGAAAACCGGAAGGATGCTACAGAACAGAACGGGGAACTTGGCGTTACTCCCGCACAGGTTGCCGCAATGGAAAACGGGTCTGTCTACGGTTGGGATACCCCGATGGCGGATGTGCGGAACTATGACAAGGACGGGCATTATTTTCCGATGGAAGAACAGAAAGGAGAAAAGAAGCGTTGAGCGAAGAAATCTATTTTGAACCCTGCCGCCTGTCGGCAGAGGAAAGTCTCTGCCTGACAGACCGGAACGAAACACGGGAGACGGGGTGCATCGGGCATCTGTGCGGAGATTTCGGCGGGGGAGGTAAAGCGTTTCACAGCCGTTGGTCGGATCATCTCTGCGCAGATCGGAACGACGAACTTTTCAAAGCGGTATTCGGCAAGTTGATTGACACCCTGCGGGAAAAGGACAATCTGCTTTCCTGCCGCACGGCGCTTTACAACAACTGTATCTCGCATCCGGAATGGGAGGAAAAACGAACGGATTCCCGTAGATTCTGGAAGTTCCGCTATCTGACAAGGGATTATGCCTTCTATTTCCGTTGCACGCCGAATCTCGGCGAGGATAATTTCTGTGTGTACGCCTACGACCGCGAGAAGCTGTTCGCTCGGATGGCAAAGGAACGGGGCTTGCCGCTGTATTGCTATGGCTATCTCCCCACTACGAATGAGGTCATCCGCATTGACTTCGGGGAGATGGGATATTGCCCGATCAAGGTCATGAAAACGGGACGGTCGGAGGCGGCGGAGATGAACCGCGAGATCGGCGTGACACCCGCACAGGCGGAAGCCATGAAAGCGGGTTCCATGTTCGGTTGGATGGTTCCTGCCGCTTTCCCCGAACGGTACGATGAAATCGGCAGGGCAAAGCGGGAACGGGAGGTGCGCTGATGGCATATGAGATCAGGGATCAATACGGCGTTCTGACAGTCACGGAACCGGACAGCCCACGGGAAATCCGGTTTATCACACCGGAGTATCGGGAACAGTTCCGCATCCGGGACGGGGAAAGCGTCCTGCTGTCTGCGAACGGCACCCGCAGGGAAGTGGTCTGCCGTTACCTTGACGACTACCATCTGGTATTTGCCGGGCGCGGCTACCACATCTGCGAACTGGCGGAAGCCCTTCAGCGCATGGGGGCAACGGTTGAGCCGCTTCCCGAAAAGCGGACGGTCTGGTCGGATCATGACCTGAACCTGCGGGACTGGATCAAAGACCTTTCCGCAGAGGAACCGGGGCTGACGCGGGAAGAATACGAGACGCGCATGGTGGAAACCAACGCGAACTATCTCGATGACGAACGCGCCAATCTGGACATTCCGGTGGACGGGGATATTCTGGTCATCTGTGACCTCGGTTTGTGGAACGGTCGGCACAGCGGATATACCCTGATTCCGGACGGGAGTCTTTCGGATTGCCTTCAGTACCGTTACGATTCCACCGAGTGGTATGTCACCAAAGATGGGGAGTTCTGCTCCTCTCAATGGCATCATGACGGATGCAATCACTACACCTTCCGCAGGTTTCGGGACGGTGCCACCGAGGACGAGCGGGGCGAACTGCTTGAGAAGCTGTATGACGGAACCGCGAAGCAGACGGAGATTGACCGCGTAACCGAAAAGCTCGGCTACCGTGTGGGGGAGGTGTATGGGTGGCACTTCCCGGATGAGAAGATCAAAGAGAGAGGAAGGGAGAGATAAATGTCAAGAAAAACAGACCTGATTACCGACCTGTACCGCCAAACGGTGAAAACCGTCACCAGGAGCGAGCGGGACTGGATGGCATTCCTGCGGACGGCGGCGTGGCAGTATAAGTACCCGTTTTCGGATCAGGTGTGTATCTATGCGCAGAAGCCGGACGCCGTTGCCTGCGCCGAAATTGCCATCTGGAACCGTCTTGACCGATGGGTCAACCGTGGCGCACACGGCATCGCACTCATCTGGGACAACGGCGGGCGACCGGTTCTTTCCCATGTTTTCGATGTCGCAGACACGCACAGCCGCCGTCCGTTTGAACTCTGGACGATGGAGAACGGAATGGAGCAGGCGATCACCGAAGCGATGGAGAACCGGTTCGGGGAACTGTCGGAGAAAAGGTCCTTTCCTGCCGCCGTTCTCTCCGCTGTCGGAAACCTCTGCGAGGATTCGCTCGGAGATTACCTCGACAACCTTGCCGCCGTCACGCACGGAAGTCTGCTTGCCGAGTACGACGCGGACAGTCTGCGGGCTCGCTTTCTCCCCATCCTGAAAAACAGCGTGGCATTCACCGTCCTGACCCGTGCTGGCTACCATGCGCCGTCCTATGTGGACGCCGAAGCGCTCCACGGCGTGTATGAATTCAGTACCCCGGACACGGTCAACTGCCTCGGCACTGCCACCGCAGACCTCTCGGAAATCTGTCTGCGGGAGGTAGAAAAGGTAGTCAAAGCAGAAAAGCGCCGCACAGTTGACGAAAAAACGAAAATGGGGTATCATGAGGGTGCAGAGAAAAAACAGGAAATCGGAGGAATGAATCATGGAAACTATGAAAATGACCTATCGGGAAGCGGGAACGGTGATGCTCCCGAACCTGAGACTGCCGGAGAGCCAAGCCCCGGAGATCGGGAAATACGGCATGGCGCGCAGGGCGTATCTGATGGCGCACCGGAGGGGAACTTATACGACCTTATTGACCGAGAACCGTCTGGCGGAACACCTCTCGGGGATCGACCGGACAGCACGGGATCAGGTGCGGCTGATGACCGAGCAGATGGCGAAGGAGCGAGGGGTGAACGAACAGATGAAAGCGGAGAATCCGATGCGCTGGACGCAGGAGATGAACAGCATCAAAGCGTCGGCGGAGGAGATCGTGCGGCATCAGCTGATCGAGGCGTAAGCGGACAGGAAACCGACCAAATAACCGAACAGAAGAACGAGCCGGCTCAAAGCGAGTCGGCTTTTTCTGTCCCGGATTATGACCTTCACCTCGGCACTGTCGTGTATATCGGGAAAAACGAGTGTGAGATCACCGCAATGGACGGTGCGCGTGTGGAACTGTTCGACGGCACGCTCATTCCGCTGGAGTTGGAAACGGGGGCATTCCTGCGCCGCCTGCGGGATAACCCGCTCAATGATAAGCTGCGGATCGGGTATGTTCCGCAACCGGTTGTCACACCGCCGAAACCGTCCCCCGGGAGAAGCAGAAAACACCGTTCGGAGGAACCGACGGTCGAATCCCTCACGGCGGAACTGGAGCGGGACTATGCCCGATGGGATGACCTTTTGGAAAACGGCGGTTCCGATCCGACCTGGGCAGACGGCGTCAATATGAATCTGGTGCAGGGACGGATTGTTGCCAACCGAAGGAAACTGACAGAACTGTGCGGGGAGGGGATGCGCCCCACCGTTCTGGAGCGGGAGGAACCGCGCGAGATGCCGAACGATTATATGGCAAAACCGGATGCCATCCGGCAGGCGGCGCGGCATTCGCTGGAGGTCTACCGCTCCA
>CAKSPO010000061.1 GCA_934481515.1 uncultured Eubacteriales bacterium | reverse complement strand
ACGTTGACCCCGGTGGCGAAACGCCTGAGAACGCTTCAAAAACGCCGGATTCCAGACCGGCATTTTTGATGGGCTTTATTTTTCTGCTTTTTCTGCCGCCTTCAGCGCCAGATCCAACCATACCAATCCGACCGAAAAAGCATCGTGCAGACCTTCTTTTTTGCCCTGCCGGATGATTTTGGTCTGATCCTTGGAGTCCAGAACCTGAATGAATACATCCTTCGGAACCTTTTTTCCGTCTGTTTCTTTATAGGACATAATTTCCAGAACCAAAATGCACTTTTCGGTCATGTCTCCGTAGCAAATGGTGTTGCCCTCCCGCACCAGCGGCTTGTTCAGATATTCCAGATATTTTCCGGACACCAGCGGTCTTTTTTCCTCTGCCATGTCATTTTCTCCTCTCATATCCGATGATCGGTTTTATTTTAGCACATTTTCCGGGAAAAGTCAATGCCTGATGCCGAATTTACCGGTGCCGCCGTTCATTTCCGCAGACGGACATACGCATAGGAAAATGCCGGAAGAGACCGGACCGTCAGAACCTTTCCGTCAAAGTCTCCTTCACAGCCGAAAAACGCGGCATCCCGGAAGGAACCGGAAAGAGTAAGCTCCGCATCCTCCAAAGCATCCGCAAAGCAGTTCCAGAGCCCCAGAACCGTCTCTTCCTTTCCCTCTTTGCAAAGCAGATACAGATCCGGATTGCCGTAGCACCTGACCGGAAGAACCGCCCCCAGCCGTTCCGCCAGCTCCTGCAGTTGCCGCGGGCGGCAATAATTCCGGTAAACGCTCTCCGGAGCGGAAGCAGGAGCTACCACAGCGGGCGCCGCATACCCGTCAAAGTTCAGAACCAAAAAGGACTGCCCTGATCCGTTGCGGTAAGTAAAGCAGGACACGGCAAGCGGCGTCCCCTCGCCGTCCCGCCACTCGCTGTCCGGAACAGCACCTTCGCACAGCTCCAAACGACAGGCAAACGCACGGGAATCCCGCAGTTGTACCGTCTCCGCATCGCGGAAATAGAATTCATATTCCGGCGTGATCCGCTCCCCAAAGGAAACAATACCGACATCGGTTCCCGCCGCGTGCAGAATTTTTGCGGCGGAAAGATCCAGAATCAAAGGCTTTTCAAAGGCGTCCGGCGGCAAATGCCGTGCCGCCTCCCCGAATGCAATTCCCGCGCATCCTGTTCCCGTCCATACCGTCGGAATCGAATTCTGGGACAGCACCCGCGCGGCAAAGGACTGAAAGGAGTGCTCCAATAGCCCCTCCGTCACCGCCTCGTCCGAGTAGTCCGCTGTCTCCATCCTCCGCATCGGCTCATAGACCCGGATGCCGACCGCCTGCTTCCCTGCAAACGCTTTCTCCAACTCCCGGTATCGCTCCCGATTCTTTCGATGTTCGGTCAGATAGCGTCTTTCATAACCGGTAGTTGAAACATAGTCCTCCATATATTTATGAATCCCGTCCAGCGTCCCGTCAGCACGCAACGCCGTATCAAACAGCTCCAGATAGGAAGCAGGGACATAATACCGCGGACGCGGCCACGTATCCCCCTCCGAAATGATCTCAATGTCTGTTCCCGCATACCAGGAGCGCTCCTTCCGCTCCAATTCAATCACGTCCTCCAAACGGCATCCCATCCAGGGAGCGTTTACCCAGTAAGGCGCTCCGATCAGACGCAGAAACGGACGGGTGTTGCCCGCCAGCGTCTGCGCAAGCGTAAAGGAATCCACCCCGTCCGCGTCAAAGGTGGAAGTACAGGCGCAGGCACCGACCCGGATGGAAGAATCCACCCGATCCACCGCTTCCCGCACCCGCTTTGCAAAGTGCAACAGGCTCTCTCCGTTCGCACGTAAAAAAGCGGAACGGTATTTGTTCGGTTTCCCTCCGAATACCGTCTGTAACAAATCTTTTTCCGGGAAAACTTCCCCGCCGAGCAATTCCGAAATCCGGGCACGGTGAAGTCGGCAGGTACACCCATAGCCGCAGTCCTGCATTCCGAAACGGAGGTCGTCATCAAACAGAATCATGTCCGGATGCATTTGCGCAATCCGGGAAAGCTTCCGATCCATAAAATCCAGAAAATCCGGATCCATCGGGCAGCACATCGTCCGGCTTTCCTTCTTCTGCCCGCTCCACTCCCCTGTCATCGGCGTAAAGGAATGTGACCCCGATACCCAGAACGCCCAGAACCAGACCCCAACCTCCCTGCCGCGGGTACGGAAAAAGGAAATCGCCTGTTCCAGCCTTTCAAAAATTTTCTCCTGCCTCTCCTCATCCGCTGTCAGCATATCAATGGCAAGAAAAATGCGGTTGACTCCCGCCGCCTGCAGATCGGACTCAACTGCCTCCGCGTCAAAGGTCGGAGAGGTCACCATCACAGGAACCGAAACTCTGTACATTTGGTTGTCTCCTTATAAAATGGATTCATAAAAAAGTAAAATAGAATAAGAATTGTTATTGTTTTAATTTTCTTTGCCGTACGTCGGAGATGGAAAGCTTGAACAGTTCCTCTGCCGCCAGACGGGTCTTTGCTACGACCCCCTCCTTCTTCGGGAAGCAATAGTAAAGACACTCCCGATTTCCGATGCAGATCATGTCTCCGATCTCGTACCAGAAGTAGTCGGAATAAAGCCCGTAAGAAGAAAGCGGCTTTTGCCGGTACTCCAGCTTTCCGTCACCACCCGTCAGAAAAAAACCGTCCCTGTCATGAATCAGGTGTCCCCGACCGATCATATAGATGGCTTTGGAATCAATCATCATCCCGATGTTCACATCGGTATCCAACCGATAGCTTCCGTCAAGAAGTTCTTTCCGGACCTCCTCCCGCTCCCAGCGGAACCAATCCGGAATGTGCGAAAACTCCGTCGGAGCGCCATCCGCCGCTTCCATCTCTCCAAGCTCATTCATCCGGTAGCGCTTCCCGCAGGCATGGCAGAGAAGCTCTGTCCCGCGTCCGACCGTTCTCCCCTCGGCGCGGCAGTGCGGACATTTGTAAAGCACCCGCTCCAAGCCATCCGCACGAAACGGCTCTGTAATATGGATGTTGTTCTCCTTCTGCCATGCAAAGGCGTCAAACGTGAACGCTTCATCCAAAATCCGCTCCAGCTCCGCTTCCGGGAGCGTTTCTATCTGCTCCCGCGAGAGCAGACAGGAAACATCGGCGTGTACCGGAACCTTTCTCGTCTGCAGCCCGTTGTAGAGCGGATCGTACAAAAACGCGCCCTGCGTTTTCACCATCACCACCGGAACCTTCAGATGCTTGAGAAACATCCCCATCCGACGCGGCAGAGGCGTTGCACAGCCGTCAAACGAATAGCTCGCCTCCGGATACATCAAAACAGAAATTTTTTTCTTTTTCAACGCATATTCCATATCCCGGATCAGGGTCAGATCGCTGACAAATTTCGGTGTGGAGATGCACCCCAGCCGCCGCATCAGCCAACGCTTTCCCACAAAGCCGTCAGAGGTGCACACGATCCCGTACGGTCGCGGATAGAACAGGCGGGAAGCAATCAAAAGATCCAGAAAGCAGGAATGATTCATCAGAATCAGACAAGGCTCCTGCTCCGCCTCCCCCAAGTCTGACTTCGTAACGGTAAAGGAAAGCTTCCGAAGCGTCATTCCGGATAGAATCCGGACAAGTGAGCGAAAAAAGAATCCCGGACGGCTCGGCGGCAAATGCTTCTCCCGCGGGAGCTTCATCACTTCGTTATAAGAAATATTCTTAGTTTTAATCTTCATTTGAATTTCCCTTTATATCGCTGAGACCTTCAGCGCATTCCGGCGCTTCCGGATTCGTAGCAAAAGAGGCAAGAACCGCTTCCATATCTTCTGCGGACTCCGCCCGCATCACGGCATTCCGTGCCGCTGCCGCACCGTGCAGACCGTGCAGATACCAAGCCAGATGCTTTCGTGACTCGGCGACGCCGATGCGCTCCCCCTTCTCCGCAATCAAGAGCCTTACATGCTCCCACGCAACGCGCAGGCGCTCCTCCAGTCGAGGCGGAGCCGGAAGCGGCTGACCGGAAAGTACCGCCTGCAAATCGGAAAAGATCCAAGGGTTTCCCTCGGCGCCGCGTGCAACCATAATCCCGTCGCAACCGGTCTCCCGGAGCATCCGGACCGCGTCCTGCGCACAGAAAATATCTCCGTTGCCGATCACGGGAATCCGGACGGACTCCTTCACTCGCCGGATTACCTCCCGATCTGCCTGCCCCGCATACATCTGCATCCGCGTTCTTCCGTGTACGCAGATCATGGAAGCGCCGGCATCCTCCAGACGGCGCGCAAGTTCCGGAGCGTTGATATGCTCCGCATCCCATCCTGCCCGAATTTTGACCGTCACCGGCAGGCGAACCGCCCGAACCATCGCACGTACAATTTCAGCGGCACGATCCGGCTCCCGCATCAGAGCGCTTCCCTCTCCGTTTCCTACAATCTTCGCCATGGGACACCCCATGTTGATGTCAATGGCACTCGGCGGAACCTCACCGCAGGCTCCGCGGTACTCTCCGCTTTCCAAAAGGCGGGCAGCTTCCGCCATAAACTCCGGCTCGGCTCCGAAGAGCTGTACCGCCATCGGAAGCTCTTCCCGCAAAACGGCGGCAAGCGGAGCCGTCCGGGTTCTGGCTTCGGTCACAGATCGTCGGCAACGCTGCTCATAGCAAAGTGCCTTCGCGGATACCATTTCGCTGACCGTATACTCCGCTCCGAAGCGTCTCGCCATTGTACGGAACGTGCGGTCGCTCACTCCGGCAAGCGGAGCCAGACAAATCCCATGCGGAATTTCAATGTTTCCGAATTTCAAAATAACCTCCCAAACCGTTTGGAGCAACCCGTGCATCTCCCGAAGAACCTTCCCCGGACATCTCAAACATCTTTTGAGCCTCCTTCAGGCATCTCCAAAGCGGTGAGAGATACGAAGGCGGCATTTCGCCTTTCGTCCCGCGCTCGCAATTTAAATAAACACGTCTGCAAAAAACGAACAACCCAAATCCAAACAATTTTTATCTTCATTTATTATAATGGAAAAGCGTTTTTTTGTCAACAGAAAACCGCGCATTCAAAAAAAGTTCGCCCAAATCCGATCCGGGTTTGCTTTTTCCGTCAAAAAGGTGCACAGAGTCGGAAAATCTCCGTTCCTCCGCACCCGTTTCTGTCTCATTTTGCATTCCGTTTTTTCTTGACTTCCTTTGTTTTTTGTGGGATAATGGATTAAGGATGGAAAATCATGCCATATACTCAGGTAAAAAAGAAAGGACGCGGAAATGAAATCGCCAATGACACAGATTATGATGATAGCGCTTGCCATTCTGTTTGCAACAGCACTCTCCCTGACCATCGCACTGATTTGCATCTCTTATGTACAGGAGGAGGGAAAAAACATCCCACCGGCATCGGAAACATCCGGAAGCCTTTCCTCGCGGGAACCGTTCTCCGAGCTTCCGGCAACAGCCTCTCTTCCGGAGTTGCCCTCTCTGACCGAACCGGTAACACAACAACCGCCGGAGCCGGAACCGCTTGGAAACGGACTGTCCTATCTCTCCAACGGAAACGGCACCTGTTCACTGACCGGAATCGGCACCTGCGAAGATACCTTTATTGTCATTCCGGAATATTCCCCCAGCGGTGAGCGCGTCGTTGCCATCGCCGACCGCGCATTTTACGGCTGCTCCTCCGTCACGGCAGTGCAGATTCCGTCTGCGGTAACCTACATCGGCAACCTTGCCTTTGCCGCCTGCCGGAACCTGATCTATATCTCGGTCAATGAGCGCAATGCCTTTTTCTGCGACATTGACGGGATTCTGTACACCATTGACGGAAGTGAGCTTTTGCTCTATCCACCCATGCGCGCAGGAAGCTCTGTGACCATCAGCACCGTCACCAAACGAATTGACGAAATGGCGTTTTACAGCTGCGCCTACCTGACCACGGTCTATTACGCCGGTTCCCCGGCAGAATGGGAAAATATCCGGATCGGCGTCAAGAACTACAGCCTGACCGCTGCCGCGAAATTTTTCTCCAAAGAGGAACCGTAATTTACTGATCCATCTATTTTGCCCTCATCAGTCCGGGGCTTCCCGCCTCGCTTCTTGGCTCCGGATGGCCGAGGATGCACGCCGAACTCGGCGTTCCTGTTTCCTTTATGGGAATGGTCTCTATGCTCATCTCCGGAGGAACCGTCGTTTCCGGTCGCCTCTCGGATCGCCTGATCCGGAAGCTCGGAACCCCGGCAGTCACCGTGGCAAGCGTGTTCCTTACCGTCCTCGCTCTGTTCGGCTTTTCTTTCTCAAACCGTTTCTGGATGCTCCTCGTTTTTGCCACTCCCTACGGTCCGGAAGCCGGCACCATCGACGTCACGCTGAATAACTACGTAATACTTTGCTATAAAGCAAAACACATGCGCTGGCTCCACTGCTTCTGGGGCGTCGGAAGCAGTGTAAGCCCGTTCATCTTGGGCTTTACCCTGAGTCACCGGACACGGAACAGCGGGTATCGTATCGTCGGATTTTTACAGCTTGGAATCGCACTTCTTCTGACGGCAACCCTGCCCGTCTGGAAAGCAAATAAACTGTATCCCATGTCCTTACACACTCTGTATACGATCTTATTACACTGTACAGTCTACCCGCCCACTTCTAAGAAATCCGAACCAACACCCCGGCGGCATTCCCCGCCGGAAACGGGTGCCCATTTACAACGCAGTGAAACGAACAATCGGATGCACTCGCTGGTGCCCCTACCCGATGTACCGTAAAACCTCCGCAAACGGGCGGGTTGACCCCGCCCCTACCGGGTTGGTTAAACCGGAATGTTCGTGCAACGCCGGAAAAATTGTTTTTCATCGCAGTCATTTTTCATTTTTTTACCGGCTCCCGCTGAACGAAAAAATACCATCTACACATTACGCTTCCGGCTCCTGTCAAATGACGGAATCCCCCCTCTCTCGTAGGGGCGGGGTTGACCCGCCCGCTTCTAAGAAATCCGAACCAACACCCCGGCGGCATTCCCCGCCGGAAACGGGTGCCCATTTACAACGCAGTGAAACG
>CAKSPO010000060.1 GCA_934481515.1 uncultured Eubacteriales bacterium | reverse complement strand
CTGCTTCAGACCGTAGACCAAAAAGCACTCACGCCGAAGCAAAAGCCGGGGCGTGAGTGCTTTTTGAAAAGGAAGAAAAAAATGATGGCGCTTTATGCGAAGAAGTTATTTTTTAATCAGCTGCTTTCCGCAAAGCTCCAGAATACCGTCAACGATGAAGACGATACCGAGCACGATGAAGAACCAATCCAGCATGAGCCATTTGCTGACGACCAGCATAACGCCGACGAAAATGGTCAGACCGGCAAACACGATGTCCGCAATGCTCTTTTTCCTGGGCTTGAGTGCGTCCATCAGGGAAGTGACACCCTTGAGCGCAATCAGAACGCCAAACACGATCAGAACGATTTCCACGAAAAGCCAACCACCCAGAATGATGATGGCACCGATGGCAACGTCCACCGCGGCGGGAACCCAGTTCTTATTGAGTGCATCCAGTACGCCGAGAACGATGAACAGCACGCCGACAATGGTCAGCAGCCAGTTCAGAACGCTTGCGCGGAAGATGCAGAAGAGAAGTCCGACGACGATGTACATCAGTGCGGTCAAAAGGGAAGAGTTTACTTTTTTGGTTTTGAAATTTGCCATAAGAAAAAACCTCTTTTCTGATTTTTCATATCGAAACCACATCATATTATAGAGCGAAAAACGAAGTTTGTCAAGCTGTTTTTCACTTTTTGCGGCAATCCGCAAAAAGAAAAATATTTGCCGGCGGTTCTATTTTTTCTTCGGAGAATTTTTATCTTTCCGGGAACAACCGGAACAGTTGCAGCTGCAGCTACAGCCGCAGCCGCAGCCGCCTCCACGCTTTTTTCGGGCGCGAACGGAGAAAAATACGGCGGTACACAGGGCGGCGGCAACAAGTACAAGAACAATGATATCGACCGGATTCACAGGAAAAGCCTCCCGATCTGATAGACGGCATATGCAGCCAACCACGCGATTCCGCATTGCGACAGAATGACCGCAAGCGTGGTCAGACGGGAGCGGAATTCCCGGCGCAGAGCGGCAATGGCGGCAACGCAGGGAGTGTAGAGCAGGGTAAAGACAAGAAAAGAGCACGCGGCTGCGGCAGAGCCGAACACGGTCGGAAGAACGGTATAAAGCAGCGCGGAATCGCAACCGGAAAGGACTGCGAGGGTGGAAACCACCTGTTCTTTGGCGATGAATCCGGAGATCAGAGCGGTGGAAAAGCGCCAGTCCCCGAAGCCGAGAGGACGGAAAACGACGGCAATTGCCTGACCGACCATGGCAAGCAGACTATCCGTGGAATCCGCGACGGGGTTCAGGTGATAATCAAAGTTTTGAAGGAACCAGATAACTACCGTGGCGATAAAGATAACGGAAAAGGCTCTTTCCAGAAAGTCCCGCGCTTTTTCCCAAAGCAGAAGTGCGACGCTCCTTGGGGAGGGAAAACGATAGTTCGGTAGCTCCATGACAAACGGAACGGGCTTCCCCCGGAAAGACGTGTTTTTCAGAAGCAGAGCCATGAGAATGCCCAGAAGAATTCCGGTCAGATAGAGCGCAAACATAACGATGGCGCCTTTTCCCGGGAAAAAAGCGGCAACAAAAACCGAATAAATCGGGATTTTTGCCGAACAGCTCATGAAGGGGATCAGGAGCATGGTCATTTTCCGGTCGCGGTCGGAGGAAACGGTACGGGTCGCCATGATGGCAGGAACCGAGCATCCGAATCCGATCAGCATCGGAACAAAAGAACGGCCGGAAAGCCCAAGATGGCGGAGCGGCTTGTCCATGACGAACGCGATTCGCGCCATGTAACCGGTGTCTTCGAGAATAGACAGAAAAAAGAAAAGTGTGACAACGACGGGAAGAAAGGACAGCACGCTTCCTACACCGTTGAAAATGCCGTCGATAATCAGACTGTGGATGACGGGATTCAGACCGAAGCCGGTCAGTGCCCGGTCAACCACATCCGAAAGACTTTCGATTCCAAACGCCAGAAGTCTTTGAAGCGCTGCGCCGATGACATTGAAGGTCAGCCAGAAAATCAACAGCATGATTCCGAGAAAAACGGGAATCGCGGTGTATTTTCCGGTCAGAATACGGTCGATTTTTACAGAGCGCAGGTGCTCCCGGCTTTCCCGGCATTTGACCACGGAAGAGGCAACCACCGATTCGATAAAGGTATAACGCATATCGGCAAGGGCGGCATTCCGGTCCAGACCGGATTCGCTCTCCAGCTGGAGCAGACAGTGCTCAATCAGTTCCCGTTCGTTTCGTTCCAGTCCCAGGCGATCGGCAATGTCATTGTCGCTTTCAATCAGCTTGGATGCGCAGAAACGGAGCGGAAGCCCGTTCGCCTCCGCATGGTCCTGGATCAGGTGCATGACTGCGTGTAAGCAACGATGACAGGGAGAGTCCGGCGCGCAGAAGTCTGCCCGGATGGGGAGTGTGTGGCTTTTTGCAAGGTCGTAGGCGCGGTCTGTCAGCTCCGAGACGCCCTCCCCGTTGATGGCGCTGATCGGAACAACCGGGATGCCCAGTTCCCGGCTCATCCGTTCCACATCGACGGTTCCGCCGTTGGCGCGAACCTCATCCATCATGTTCAGCGCGAGCACCATCGGAACCTCCAGCTCCAGCATCTGCATGGTAAGAAAAAGGTTTCGCTCAATATTCGTCGCATCCACGATATTGATAATGCAATCCGGTTTTTCGTTCAGGATGTAATCGGTCGTCACGATTTCTTCCTGTGTATAGGGGCGAAGAGAATAGATGCCGGGCAGGTCAACGACGGTGCAGTCGGATTTTCCCCGGATGTCTCCGGTCTTTTGCTCTACCGTGACGCCCGGAAAGTTCCCTACGTGGCAACGCATGCCGGTCAGCGCATTAAAAAGCGCGGTCTTTCCGCAATTTTGATTTCCGGCAAGGGCAAATTTCATTTGGAGCCGTCCTCCTTGGAACTCTTTTCATTCAACAGTGTAACGGTTATGTCTTTCGCATCTTCCCGCCGCAACGTCAGTTCATAGCCCCGGATATGAATCTCAATAGGATCCCCCATCGGAGCTACTTTGCGCAATGTCAGAGTGGTGCGGGGAATCAGTCCCATGTCGATCAGACGGTTCCGAAGTGCTCCGTCCCCTCCGACGGAGACAATGACGGCGCTTTGACCGACCTTCAGTTCATTCAGTGTCAATTTGTTTTCCTCCTCAAGCCTTTTTGGACAAAGCCGTCACGAAGTACGGATTCCGGCGGATCCGCCTGTCCCCATACTCCGCAAATGCGAATGGCAGATCATCAAACAAAAAATATAATAAAACAAAAAACGGCTCTTGTCAAGAGAAAAAGCCGTTTTTTGTAAAAGCTTGTCGCAGATGCCGGACATCAGAGGCGGATGATCTTCTCGCAAAGCTCCCGGTAGGAAAGCCCCACGGCGGCGGCTGCCTGCGGAAGCAGACTCGTCGGTGTCATGCCGGGGAGCGTGTTGGCTTCAAGACACCACAGCTTCCCGTCGTTGTCCAGAAGATAATCAAACCGTGCATAACCGCGCAGCCGCAGTGCCTGAAAGCCGCGCATGGTCAGCTCTGCCGCACGGCTTGCAACCGCTTCCGGAATTTCGGCAGGGCAGATTTCCAGCGTGGTACCCTGATATTTGTTCTTATAGTCGTAAAAGCCGCTTTTCGGAATGATTTCCACGGCGGGGAGAACCCGATCACCGAGAATGCCGACGGTCAGCTCCCGTCCCGTAATCTTCTTTTCCGCCAATACGCGGTCGCACCATTTTCCGGCATCCGAAAGCGCCTGCATCAGTGTCGTTTCATCTTCCACCATGGAAATTCCGACGCTGGAGCCGCAACTGCACGGCTTGATGACGCAGGGAAGTCCGATCTGCCGCAGAATTTCCTCCCGGCAGTTCTCCCGCGGGTTCAGATAGAGCCAATCCGGCGTCGGAACGCCTGCGTCGCGCAACAGACGTTTGGAGAGGTCTTTGTCCATGGCAAGCAGGCTTCCGATGTACCCGGAACCGGTGTAGCGGATTCCGTAATTGTCCAGCGTTGCCTGCAGTTGCCCGTTTTCGCCCATCGCACCGTGCAGGGCAAGAAAGACCAGATCCGCCGCCCGGCAGAGCGGAAGCACATTCGGTCCGATCAGAGCGTCTCCGTTCCCGGATTCCGCCCGGAGCTTTTCAAGATCGGGGACGGTTTCGTCAATCCGGCGCTCCGGAATGTTTTCGGAGCGGAACAGCTCTTCCGGATCCGGCGGAAGCTCCCGCAATCCGCAATAGACATCCAGAAGAAGCACCCGGTGTCCGTTTTCTGCCAAAGCATTGGCAATCAGCGTGCCGGAGGTCAGGGAGACTTCACGCTCCGGAGAATATCCGCCCGCCAAAACAACAATTTTCAATGTCGGTCATTCCTTTCCGCAAGTGATTTTTCAGCAAAGAGAACCCGGTCACAGCCGCTGAGGTCCTGCAGAATCCGCAGTTTCTCCAGTCCCTCGCGCCGCGCGATTTCCGCGACTTTTTCCGCCTGGTCGAATCCGATTTCCAGAAGGAAAAAGCCGCCGGGCTTCAGAATTTTCGTGTAGCGCTGCAGAATCGCCCGGTAAAACAGCAGTCCGTCCGTTCCGCCGTCCAGCGCCGCCGGGGGTTCCGCAGACAGCTCCGGTGCCAGCGATGAAAGCTCCGATGAGCGGATATAGGGGGGATTGGAGAGGATTGCATCAAAGGGGGCACCGGGAAACGTCGGAGAAGGCGGAGAAAGGACGTCGGACAGAAGCGGCTGCATCCGTCCGGCAACGCCGTTTCTCTGTGCATTGCGCACGGCAAGCGCCAGGGTTTTCGGAAATTTTTCGAGGGCGACTGCTTCCGTGTCCTTCCGTTCCGCCAGAACCGAGATCGCTATGCAGCCGCTCCCCGTGCAGAGATCGGCAAAATGCGCGTTCTCCGGCAGGCGGCGGATGGCTTCCTCTACGAGGATTTCGGTGTCGCTCCGTGGAATCAGACAGTCCGGTGAGACCTCGTAGGTCTGCCGGAAAAACGACCATTCTCCCAACAGATATTGCAGGGGATAACGCGCTTCCCGCCGCTCTACGGCAAAAAGAAGTCCGGGCGCGCGGTAATCCTTTTCGGGAGAGAGCGGAAGCGTCGCGGCAGGAACTCCGCAATAACGCTCCAGAAGGCACGCCGCGTCCCATTCTGCCGTTTCGATCCCCGCCTGCTTCAGACGTTCACAAATTTCCCGATAGGTCATGATTCAGACTCCGTTTCTGCGTTTGCTTCTCCGCCGGCAAAGCGCCGCGAAGGTTTTTTCTGATCTTTTCCATTTTAGCATATTCCGAAAAAAAAAGAAACAGGTTTCAAAAAAAAATCAAAAAATATCGGGAAGGCTCTTGATTTTTTCAAAAAACATGGTATACTGATAATGAATATATGTCGGATCGCATTTTTTGTGCCTGAATACAGGGAGGATGAATGTCATGAACGAGAATCTTGTCGTTACAAAAAAAGGATGCACTTTCTGGAAGGTTGTTAAGGTTCTTCTGATTGTGGGTGCCGTCTGCTTCGCGGCAGTGAAGGTATATCAGAAGTTTTTCAAAAAGAACGCACAGGCCAAGGTAGATGCGCCGAAGGAAGCGCCGGAAGCGGAGCAGGTGTCCGGAGAAAAAGAAGCAGAAGCCTTTGAGGTTCCCGCTGACGCGGTGATTGCCGGTGCAGCGGAGCTGGATGCCGGACAGGACGCGCAGTAACACACGCGCAGGAACGCGCAAAAAAACGGCTTCCCCTGTGGGATAGCCGTTTTCTTATGCGAGCACAATTGGAAAAAGCAGGAAGGGAGCCGGAACGATATGGCAAAATACAGACGCGGAAGAATCAATGAGGAAATCCAGAAGGAGATGACCATGATTCTGCGCCGCGTGAAGGATCCTCGCGTCAGTGAGGCATTTATCAGCGTTACCGCCGCCGATTGCACGGCGGATCTCAAGTATGCGAAAATTTACTATTCCGCGATGGGAGCGGATCCGAAGGAGGTTGCCAAGGGGCTGAAGGCGGCAACCGGATTTATCCGCCGGGAACTTGCCAATTCTTTGAATCTGCGCATCACCCCGGAACTGACCTTCCTTCCGGACAATTCCATTGCCTATGGTGCGCATATTGCTGCGGTGTTGGAAACACTGGAGATTTCTCCGGAGGATCCGGAAGAGCCGGCGGAGGAAAACGAGGAAACGGATGGGACGGAGAAATGACAGAGGAACGGATGGATCAGTTGCCGCAGGAAGCTGCGGAGGCGGCAGAAAACGACATTTCATTTGAAGAACTGTGTGAGCGGCTGTGTGAAACGCAAAGAACCGTAATCCTTTTCCACCGTTCTCCGGACGCGGATGCGGTGGGAAGTGCGTTTGCGCTTCGGATGGTGCTGGAGGAGCTTGGCTGTGAAGCGTTCTGCCTGTGCGAGAACGAGATTCCGCAGCGGTTACGCTTTCTGATGCACGGCATGCAGGAAAGCGTCCTGCCCGCGGCGCTTCCGGCGGATTTTGTGCCGGAACGGGTTGTCAGTGTGGATTCCGCATCTCCTGCTCAGCTCGGCACGCTTTATCCGGTATATGAGGGAAAAATCGCGCTGGCGATTGACCATCATGCCAGAGGAGAGCGCTATGCGGTACAAAGCTATGTCCGCGCCGATGCGGCGGCAACGGGAGAGATTCTGTTTGACATTGTAAAAGACCTGGCGACGGCGGGAAAAATCCGTATTTCGGAGGCGCTGTGCACCAATCTGTATGCGGCGATCAGTGCGGATACGGGATGCTTCCGCTTTTCCAACGTGACGCCGGAGACCCACCTGCGGGCGGCAGAGCTTCTGGCAAGCGGCATCGACTGTGCACAGATCAACCATTGGCTTTACGAATGCAAAACCATGGACCAGCTCCGCGCCGAAGCGGCCGGAATTTCCAATCTCAATCTGTTTTACGACAACAGGGTTGCTGTCATTACGTTTCCCTACGCGCTCAAGGCGGCGCTGGGACTGCCGGATGAGAGTATGGAAACGTTGGTGGACGTTGCGCGTTCCCTTTACGGGGTAGAGGTGGCGGTCTGCATCCGTCAGCCTGCGGCGGAAGGGCGCTTCCGCGTTTCCGCCAGATCCAATGGGGACTACGATGTCGGAACGTTGTGCGCGGAGTTCGACGGCGGAGGACATGCAAAAGCGGCAGGATGCACCGTTCTGGCGACAGACATCAACGAAGCCATGAAGCGCATCGTTTCCGCCATCCGCCTGCCGGAGAAAGAATAAAGACAAAAACGGGATAACTGAATAAAAATCCCCCTTTCCGGGAAATGCTCTATGCATACGCAAAATTGCGAACACCGAAAAGGAGGATTTTCTATGAAAAACAGAAAAATACTTATTGCGGCACTGGTTTTGTGCGCGGTTCTGCTGACCGTCGGTCTTGCACCGGTACGCGGAGAGGGAAAAATTTACGATACCGTGGTTCGGCTCCACGTCATCGCAAACTCGGACAGCGAGGAGGATCAGGCTCTGAAGCTTCAGGTGCGGGACGCGATTCTGGAGGTCACGTCGCCTCTGATGGAAGGGTGCGGCACGCAGGAGGAAGCAAAAGACCGTTTGGAAAGCTCCATCCCGCAAATTCAGACGGCGGCGGAGCAGACCATCGCAGAAGCGGGGAGGTCGGATCCGGTTTCCGTGGCGCTGGGGCAGGAAACCTATCCGGAGCGGGATTATGACAGCTTCTGCTTCCCTGCCGGGGAGTATCTGTCGCTCCGCGTCTGCATTGGTGAGGCGGAGGGGAAAAACTGGTGGTGCTGTCTGTTTCCGCCGCTTTGCCTCGGAAGCTCGACGGTTTCCGCAAAGGAGGCGG
>CAKSPO010000059.1 GCA_934481515.1 uncultured Eubacteriales bacterium | reverse complement strand
GAAATCGGAAGATTTATCACAATCGACGACCTTTCCTATCTTGATCCCGAAACCGTCAACGGACTGAACCTTTACGCATATTGCGCAAACAATCCTATTATGTATCTTGATTTAACTGGACATAGTTGGGAAAGTTTTTGGGATAGTGTAGGAGATTGGTTCAAAGAAAACTGGGTAAAACTTGCTATCGGCGCTGCTGCAATAATTTTGGGAGCGGTTGTTACAGCCTTGACAGCTGGAGCTGGCATAGGTTTTATGGCAGCATTTGGCTCCGCATTGCTTGCTTCCGCCAAGGCTGTGGGGGTTAGTATGGTTATAAGTGCAGGAATTGGTGCGGTTGTAGGCGGTATAACAGACGGTTTGGATGGTGCATTACGAGGATTTGCTAGTGGCCTTGCCGATGGATTTATGTGGGGTGGCATTTTTGCCGGAAGTGCTCAGATTTTGGGTGGTGCATCAAAATTCCTCGCAAGCAGAAATGTTAGCTTTTCGAGTAAAACCAACTGGCTGTATGGAAACAGAAACTCTCAATCGACAACACTCCTTCGGGTTAATAAATCTGGCAAACAGTTGTTTAGAATTGATGCGGATGTGTCACACTTGTGGCATTTTCATTATGGAAAAACATCTGTAGCTATGAGACTTCATAGAACGGGGATTGTTTTGATAAGTTACCTTGGGGTGCTAAATACAGCAAAAGGATTTTCAAGAGGTTTTTAAATTATGGTTGAAAGTATCGTTGGGCTTTATGAATATATAAAAGAAAATTATTGCTTTCAAATAGAACTTCGCAATGAAAAGGAACTTTTCGTTTTTTTTCAAAAAGATTTTATTATGACGATAACTTTTTGTAATATTTATAAATTATATTTTAATAATATCTTTTATTATGATGTAGATATACAAGATATAATAGATACAATTAACGATATTTTCTCAAATACATATATTTTTTGTATAGTGAAACATAAGCCAAAAAATCGGATAAAGGTGGTTTCACTTGAAAAATATAGAGACAATAATAATATTATTAATGCATGGACAATTGATAAAAAAATAAAATAAATTAATTTTCCCACCCCGCTTTGGCGGGGTGGTTTTTTGTTAAAATGGTTGTGTGTGGAATTGACAAATGGGCGGCAACCCGACCACCTACCGCGGAAAGCCTGCTGTCTGGGAGTGTGGCAGAGCGCTTAAGTCTTACTACGGCACGACCTTCACGTACGATGCACACGGTCGCAGAACAGCAAAGAACGGCATTACGTTTACTTATGATTCCAATGGCAATCTGATTAAGCAGAGCAACGGCTTGGAGTTCCTCTACGATCATACAGGCGTATTTGCGGTAAAGTATGCTGATTCTACCTACATTTATCGAAAAGATGCACAGGGAAATATTGTCGAACTACTTGACAGCACCGGCGCAACCATGGTAAAATACAAGTACGACGCATGGGGAAATTGCAAAGTTCTCAACGCGACAGGCACCGAAATCACCGATGCCACCCATATCGGTATTTTGAACCCCTTCCGTTCTCTTGATTGGAAAAGTTGGACAGTTTGAGAGAGTGGCGAACGCGAGAAATCTGGAGTTTTATTCCGGATTAAGGGGCTATAAAACTTTTGAAAAAATATTAGGTCCGACATTGGCAAGCAGATTAGGATGGGCAAATAATTACCATTATGTAAGAAGTGTAATGCGATTCGGTGGAACTGTTTATAATCTCGGAGGTCCGGCAACCGGTTCCTATGGGAAGGAGCTTGCGTTGATTGCAAAGTATGGGTACAAACTGTTTATAAACTTGTTTTAATTTGGAGGGGAAAAGTTATGTTTAAATCTATATACAAAAGATTTGTGGAGGATTTTGCATTCGTGAGTGAATATGGCTTTTCCTACGCCCATGACTTAAAACATAATATTGTTCCTACTGTGGCTTTTAACAAAGAGGATCAAACTCTTATAATTGGGTTCAATTATGAAGAACATAAGATGCACTTTCAGTGGTATCCTTATCCATTTGCAAATCATGGATACGGAGTCCAGCTATCTGACACAATTTCTTGGGAAGGGAAATCTTACAAGGAACAGGTAGAAAGAGCCAAACAGTTTGTAAGGGAGTTTTTAAACTCAGAGATAAATAAAAAATCTTAATTGAAAGAATTTATATTCCTTGATTTTTCATTTGCTTTACATGGGAAGAGCAATCTTCACAGAACCTGATTTTGATAACTGCGGGTGGAAACTCTACTGATTCAGCATAGAGAGAAAGGTTGCTTATGAAAGCTGTGTTAGCCTTTTTGAAATACTTAGGATTGGGAATTCTAATTTATCCATTGTGTTATATTGGCATGTATTTTGAGGGGGGAGGATATTTCCCTTGGCTTTGGTGGGTAGCTTTAATATGTGATTTTACCAGCATTGTTCTGACCTTCCTGATTCATGATCTTAGATTAGTAGACAGAATTAGAAAAATAAAAAACGAAGAAGACGAAGACGAATGATTTTTCCCCACCCCGCTTTGGCGGGGTGGTTTTTGCAAAAAGAGTTGTGTGTGAAAGTGACAAACGGGGGTACTGTCAATAGTTTTTCGCAAAAACGTCGCTGCCAAAATGAAGTTTTGCGCCGGGAAGTCCGGTGAGAGGAATGCGGTTTATGGGACTGGTTTTGCAGGGAGTTTTTTGTTCCGTCATAGGCGCGGTTCCGGCGCATCAGGGAGGCTTTGGAGATGTGGTATCGCCGACAGACGAAAGAAAGGTCTTTTGTTTTCCGATAAATTTTCACCGCGTGCAATTTTGTTTCCAAAAGGTGTGGACAATAGCGCTTTTTTGCGGTATCATTTTTCATGGTGATTGAGACCTTTTCAGAATTTGAGTTAGGGGTAATTCTATTCTATCTGAACCCAATCACTTTTTCTATACCTTTTTTTGTTTTTAGTCTCACATCAATTGTAACACTACAATTTTTGTTCCCCGTATTTACTTTCCCCGATTGCAAAGCGGAGAAAAGTATGCTATTCTAAAAAAGAGATCGGCAAATCCAATTCCGCCGCTCCGGAAGGCAGGGAGGCAGTATGATTCAGGCATGGTATGAGAAAATCAGAGATGAAAAGGATTCCGTTTATTTTCACCTCCGCACCATAGATTACGATACGGGCATTCCGCGCGGGAACCAGTTGCCGGGCTTTCATCACGCCGTGGAATTTGCGTTCGGACTGAATGGGTGTATCCGGATTGTGATCGGCGGAAAGCCGTATGACCTGCACGAAGGCGAGATCTGCTTTATGAACAGTCTGGAGCCGCACCGGTACTATTACGAACGCGGAAATGCCTGCTACGTGGTACTCATCAGCTCCGGCTTTTTCACAGAAGCCAACCGCCTTGGCAGCATTTCCTTTCCGACCCACAACGAAAGGACAGAGCATTTTGAAACGATCCGGCGCTTTCTCGACGGCGCCCGCGAGACATGGGACGGGGAATCATTTCTGTGCAAAAGCGCGTTTGCTGATACACTAAGCTATCTGATGACGAAGTATTATCCCTCCTTCCCGAAAAAGGAACCCGAAAAGCAGACGGCATCTCTTTTGCGGGCGGTCAAATACATCTGCGAGCACTGCACCGAGCCGCTGACCGCAGATGCGGTTGCAAAACGGTTCGGATATTCCGCAAACTATTTTTCCACAGTGTTCAATTCTTTCATGGGAGCCGGCTTCCCGGAATTTCTGAACATCTGCCGGGTCATCGAGTCCGCACGCATCCATCGGGAACACCCGGAAATGCCGATTTACCGGGTTGCGGAACGATGTGGCTTCCGCAGTATGAACACCTTTTACCGTGCGCAGAGCCGGGCAGAGGCGGAAAGCCGAAATTTCGGAACACGTCCCGCACTGACGGGCATTGCTCCCGAAAAATCGGAAAAATTGACATAGTGTGAAGAGAATCCGGTATCGACAAACAGAGGGACCTGCGGTAAAATGAAAGAGCAGAGGCGCCGGAGTTCGGAGCGCCCGAAAAAATTCAACCGCTGAAGGGAGAACGGATATGAAGCCATACCGGAAAATACTGTCGTTCCTTTTGTTGTTCTGCATTCTGCTTCCCATCCTGCCGATGTCGGCACTTCCGGATGGAACGGAAGGCGGTCAAGACGAAAACAAAGGAGCAACGGATGCCATGGAAACAATTCGACAGAACGAAATGCTTGCCGCCTTCCGGCAGGGAAGCACGCACCGCGAGGCGAACGACGGATACATCGGAATTCCGTATGAGACGACGGTCTATTATGACAGCGCGAAGGGCGCCGCAACGCCGGGGTACATGACGCTTGGCGCAACACCGGTCATTCTTTACGTTGTCAACACCAATACGGAAAGAATCGGTACGGACAGTGATATCGACATTCTTCGTTCTCTGCTGGAGCGCGGCTATGTGGTCGTTGTTCTGGATTATCTCAATCACCCGAAGGCGCAAAGTCCGGCGCTGGAATGGTCGGTACAGCTGCTGCGGAACCGGATGGCGTCCGGTGCGTTTTTCACGGACAAAACGCTGTTCCCGGCAGGAACCTATACGGACAGCCTTGCACTTCCCGCCGGATATAACGTCACGCTCAACGAGGTCTATTTTTCGTTGGACAAGCACGGAACGGACGGAACACTGGAGAAGATCGTAAACGTCTGGAATAACGATTTCCGGATGTATAAAAAAGATTCCGTCGTCCGGTGGGTGCATGAGGACGGGAGCCGGAAGACGGTGCAGAACGCCTTTGACGGAACAGCACCTGTTTGGTACAGGGACGCCGCAGGAAAGACCGTGGACAACGCCAAGGGGACATACACAAAGATCGCTTACACCAAGGCGGAAACCATCACCGATTGCGTCCGCCCGGACGGAACGCCGATCGACCTTGACCTGTATTTCCATACCATGTATCCGACTCACCCTGCAAAGGAAGTGCCCGTGATGGCGCTGTTTGCTTCGACGGATTACCTGATGAACTCCTTTTCCAAGCAGGACCGTCCGCAATTCTTCGGATTTCTTTTCAACGGATATGCCGGAGTCATGTTTGATTATGGTATGATTCCGATGGGAAGGAGCGATCATTACGGTTCTTTCAACGGCAGCAGCGGAGCCGGAAAGAGCGTGACCGGAGACAATATGACCTATGCCACCTATACCTACAATGCATCGCAGATTGCAACTGCGGGAATGCGGTACACACGGTATCTGGCGCTGTCGAAGCCGGAAACCTACCGTTTTGATATCGACCACATCGGCATTTACGGTATCTCCAAAGCATCGTGGATGACCCACCTCGGCGCACCGATCCTGCGGGAGAACCTTCTCACCGCTGCGGACGGAAAGACCGATGCCGAGGTCGCACAGTCGGTCAATGAGAAGATCAATTCGTTCTACAATATGCGTCTGCTTCCGGGTCAGTCCGGGAAGACCCGCTACGACAAAGGCATCACCTCCTCCTATACAAAGGACGGGGTGACGATCAGAGGAGGAGAACTCCAGCCGTGGGCAGCATGGGGAGGAGCCGAAATCTCCTCCGGTGCACAGGCGGTTTACTCCTGTTGCGGTGGCGCACCGGATTACCTTGGCAAGGGGTACGCACCGTTATTTATCACCAAAAACCTGATGGACAACTACAACACCGAGTACGGGCAGCAGAACATTCTGGTCAACCTCTGCCACAATCTGAATCTTCCGGCGCTTTGGTATGAAGCGGAAATCGCACATACCTTTGCACAGGGGAAGGATGCCGTATACGGCGTGGACATTTACGACGCCCTGTTCCGGTTCATGGACTATTACCTCAAGGAGACTCCCGTATCCGTGACCTATTCCAATCCCGCGAGCGGCTCCGTCATACGCACCACCTCCGGCATCACGCTGAAATTCATCGGAGAGGTTCCGGAAAGTGAAATTCGGCATGCCGTCCTGACGGATGCGGACGGAAACGCGGTTTCCGGAAGCTGGAAAAGCGCGTACGGAAATACCGAATGGACGTTTACCCCGGAGAGCGCCATGAAGGGCGGCGCGCAGTATACCCTGACACTGCCTGCGGAAATGAAGGGCGCCAACGGCGTCCCGATGGGAAAATCTTATACCGCTTCTTTCTTCACCCGCCCGGAGAACACCGCCCCGCTTTCTTCCGGAACGGAACTGTTGCTGAACACGACCGGAACCGCTCTGCGCCTGACGGTGCCGGAGTACTCCGGGGCGACCGGATACCGTTTCCGCCTGTATGTGACCGACAATGCCGCCAATCTGGTCAGCGCCTGCGATGCGGAGACCGGAGCGGAAATCGGCAGCGTCCGGGTCAGCGGAGAAGGTTATTATGAGATTGATGCCACCGATTATCTTGCCGGATTTGCACCGGGAAGTGAGCGTTCGGTGCTCTTCCGCACACAGACGGCGGCGGGGAACTCCGTGCGCTATGCGGAGAACTTTGAAAGCGGCACCGGAGCCTTCCGTGCCTCCTATGCACAGATCGATGCCGCAAGTGCCCCGGACGGAGCACGCGTACTCCGGGTGGTCGCCAAAACCAACGCGGGAAAATACAAGGGCGACCATGTCATCTATGAGAACATGGAAAACGCTTTTGTGTTTGCCAATGACGTTCTGATCGAAAACGGAGCCGCAATGACCCGTGCGGATCTCGGAAGAACGTTTCTCATCCGGGTGCGGGTTTATGACACGGTCTCCCGCCCGATCCGTTTCTGGCTGAACAGCGCCACATCGAGAAGCGACCGCATCCTGGACTATGACCGGGTGTATTATGCGTTTGAGACCAAGGCAGGCGAATGGAGCGAATTCTCCTTTCCGTATACCGTCTATGAAGCGAAATACGGGGTTCTGAGCCAGAAAAAGACATTGTATGTCCAGCTGCATCCGACCGGAAGCACCGAAATGCCGGCATATTTTGATGATTTTACGGTTACGGAATGCTACAGTGACGTCGCCGTTTCCGGAATCAGCCTTGTCATGGAACAAAACGGCGGAAGCCCTGTCAAAATGCCCGCAGGAGAGAAAGCATTTTCCGTGGACGGGAAGACCTATGACAGTTGGAAGGAAGCCATGACGGCGGCAACCTCCGGCAAAACGGTCACCATGCTCCGCAATTATACGTTTACCGACAGTGACCTGATCAACCTCGCGGGCAAAGAAGACATCACCATTGATCTCGGCGGCTACCGCCTGACCGCGGCAAACACCGGAAAAGCCCCGCTCTGGGTCGGGGCATCCGACCCGTCGTTGACCTCCGTCATCCTGCGCGACGGCTCCGTCATACTGACCGGAAGCCCGCTGTTCCACAGCGACCTGACCGCGGCGGGAGACGGAAAAAGCATAGACGTACAGCTTCGCAACGTCTATCTGACGGTGGGAGAAGCGTCTGCCGTGACCAATCCTTTGTTTGGCGGTACGGCATCCGGCAACGCTCAGGCAACCGTTTACTTCACCTTTACCGACAGCATCATTGACCTTGCAAGAGAACATCTGCCGGAGCGGGAACTGACCCTGTTCGACACCGGTACCGGAGGAATTAAGGTCAGGTATGCTTTCTTCGGCGGAGCCCTGCGGATTGATTCCTTCCGGGACATCAGAGTCGGCGGCTCAGTGCTCCGTGCCGGAGCTAATGAAAAGGGAGAATTTCTTACGGGATATTTTCCGGACAGTGCAGGCATTCCGGTACTGTTCTTCAAAAAAGGAGATTCCTTCGCGGAGCTGACCCCCGGTACGACGGAAAACGGCTGGCGCGTCTGCATACTGAAGCAGGCAAAGTATTCTACCGCTTACGGTGCGATTCCGGAAAAGTTCGCGGGAAATGCCACATATCCGTTCCTTCTGTTTTACGAAGGCGCGTTTCTTGATGCTACCGGAAGCTGGAAGGACGTTTGCACCAAGGCGCGCGAAACCCTCAGGGCAAACCCCGGGAGCACAATGGAGATTTTACTGCAGGCAGACTACACCGTAGAATCTTACAGCGGTAACAGCAACTGGCTCTGCTTCATGGACGGCAACATGATGCT
>CAKSPO010000058.1 GCA_934481515.1 uncultured Eubacteriales bacterium | reverse complement strand
GCGGGGTCAACCCGCCCGTTTGTAAAGGGTTTTGCGGCACATCGAGTAGGGGCACAAAAATTGTCTTTCCGGTGGTTCGGCTTCCGTATCACAGAGGGAAACAAAATCCAACGTCGGGAATCCCGCCCGTTCGTGAAGGGGTTGCGGTACATCGGACAGGGGCGCCAGCGAACGCATCCGATCGTCCGGTTGACCGCGTTGTAAATGGGCACCCGTCCCCGGCGGGGGGAATGCTGCCGGAATGATTGTCCGGATTCCTTAGAAGCGGGCGGGTAGACCCCGCCCCTACGAGGGAGAGGGGATTCCAACGTTTGGCGGGAGCCGGAAGCGTAATGTGCAGATGGGATTTTTGCCCAACAGGAGCCGGGAAAATACCGCAATGAAAAGCGGCTTTTCCGGCGTTACACAGGCGTTCCGTTTTTTCCAAAGTCGGTAGGAAACAGGCAAAGCCTGCGCGGGGTCAACCCGCCCGTTTGTAAAGGGTTTTGCGGCACATCGAGTAGGGGCACAAAAATTGTCTTTCCGGTGGTTCGGCTTCCGTATCACAGAGGGAAACAAAATCCAACGTCGGGAATCCTGCCGGGATGGTTGTGCAGGTTCCATAGGACGGGCGGGTAGACCCCGCCCCTACGAGGGAGAGGAGATTCAAACGTTTGGCGGGAGCCGGAAGCGTAATGTGCAGATGGGATTTTTGCCCAACAGGAGCCGGGAAAATACCGCAATGAAAAGCGGCTTTTCCGGCGTTACACAGGCGTTCCGTTTTTTCCAAAGTCGGTAGGAAACAGGCAAAGCCTGCGCGGGGTCAACCCGCCCGTTTGTAAAGGGTTTTGCGGCACATCGGGTAGGGGCACAAAAATTGTCTTTCCGGTGGTTCGGCTTCCATATCACAGAGGGAAACAAAATCCAACGTCGGGAATCCCGCCGGAATGATTGTCCGGATTCCTTAGAAGCGGGCGGGTCGACCCCGCCCCTACGAGGGAGAGGGGATTCCAACGTTTGGCGGGAGCCGGAAGCGTAATGTACAGATGGGATTTTCGCCCGGCAGAAGCCGGAAACAGAATGAAAAACGGGATTTTTTGCCCAACAGGAGCCGGAGGCGGTGAGGACAGGTAGGATTGATTTCTCCGACAGAGATCGGAAACATCATGACGGGCAGACGTTGTTCATGCGGTGGGAGTCAATACAAAAAGGCAGAGAAAACGGAAGGATCTGATATGCATATTCATCTGGAAGACAGCTTACTTAAGGAGGCTGTGGTAACAATCGAAAAAAAAGATGCCGGGCGGGATGTCAGTCTCCTCGGCGCTTTTCCCTGCGGGACGGTTCTTTCGCTTCGCATCCGGGTGCCGCGCCGGATTGGCTCTGCCGGGGTGGTACTGCGGATTGCGCCGGACGGCGGAAAGGCGGTGGATGTTCCTCTCGTTTATGACGGAACGGAGGCATCGGACGATTTCTACGTCGGGGAGCTTGATACCGCTGCTCTTTGCGGCGGGGAAGAGAGCGGACTGTTCTACTACGAATACCTGTTTTTGCGCGGCGCGGATACGCTGTTCTCGGACAGCATCGACAATGTGCACCTGCGGTTTTCTCCGTATTCCGCAGAGAAGTTCCGGCTGTTGGTTTATCGGGCGGACTATCGGACACCCGCATGGTTTCCGGGCGGGGTGATGTATCACATCTTTCCGGATCGGTTTTGCCGCGGAGAGGGAGAGGTGACACTTCGCTCCGGTGCGGTGCTCAATCCGGACTGGCACCGCGGGATTCCGCAGTATGCCCGCCGGCAGGGAGATCCGCTTCCGAACAATGTGTTCTTCGGCGGAAATCTCTTCGGCGTGACGCAGAAGCTGGATTATCTTGCGTCTCTCGGAGTCACGGTGCTGTACCTTTCTCCGGTCTTTGAGGCTGCCTCCAATCACCGGTACGATACCGGTGACTATGAGAAGGTGGATTCGCTCCTCGGCGGCGAGGAGGCGTTTGACGAACTGATCCGGCAGGCGCACGAACGGGGGATGCGCGTCATTCTGGATGGCGTTTTCAACCACACGGGGGACGACAGCCGCTATTTCAACCGGTACGGAAGGTACCCGGAGGTCGGTGCTTACCAGTCGGAGCATTCTCCGTATGCCGGTTGGTATACGTTCCGCAAATTCCCGGAGGAATACGAATGCTGGTGGGGAATTCCGATTCTGCCCCGCCTGCGGCAGGAGGCAGCGGAGTGCCGGCGCTATTTTACCGGAAAGAACGGGATTGCCGCAACCTGGCTCCGGCGCGGTGCGGACGGTTGGCGGCTGGACGTGGCGGACGAATTACCGGAGGTTTTTCTGGAGGAATTGCGCGAAACCGTCAAGGATGTGACGGGCGGGGAAGGGCTTCTGATCGGAGAGGTCTGGGAGAACGCGGCGGACAAGGTCTCCTACGGGAAACGGCGGCATTACCTGTGCGGCAGGCAGCTGGACAGTGTGATGAATTATCCGTTCCGGAATGCGGTGCTGGCGTTCCTTTTGCACGCGGACGCGGAGTGCTTCTGCCGGACGATGACGGAGCTTTACGCAAGCTATCCGGAGGAGGCGAGCCGGTGCCTGATGAATGTGCTCGGAACGCATGACACGGAACGGATTCTGACCCTGCTCGGCGACGGCGGAGAGGGAGCGGGTCGGAGCAACGACGAGCTTGCCTGCCTGCGTCTGGACGAATCGCAACGGGCGCTGGCGAAGCGCCGTCTGAAGCTTTCTTCGGTTTTGCAATATACGGTATTCGGTGTTCCGTCGGTCTACTACGGCGATGAGGCGGGGCTGGAAGGGTACCATGACCCGTTCTGCCGGATGCCTTTCCCGTGGGGAGAAGAGGATTCCGGGCTGCTTGCACATTACAGGGCGCTCGGAAAGCTGCGGAGGGAGCATCCTGCGCTTGCCGCGGGAGATTTCCGGTTCCTCTTCTGCGACCGCGCCGCGTTTGCCTACGAGCGGCGGGCGGGAGAGGACCGCCTGCGGGTTTATGCCAATATGGGAGAGGAACGGACGGAGGCGTTGACCGGCACATGGGTGGACGCTTTGAGCGGGGAAGAATCCCGCGGCGCCGTCACGGTCGGAAAAGAGTCCTTTGCTGTTCTGCAAAAGAAACCCAACAGGCGGAAGCGTCTGTAACCGGAAAGCGGTATTTTTGTGAAAAACGGAGATTTTTTCGGGAATCGGGTTTCCACAGGGAAAAACGGCACAATTCGGCTTTTCTGTGGAAAACTCTGTGGATTCTGCGGAAAACTATAGGAAAAAGCCCGGAAACCGTCTTTTTCCGACAAAACCTCTGTTGACACTGTGGAAAACTTTTCAACAATCGCCTGTGGAAAAAGTCCTGCTTTTCCACAGGCGACAAATTGTATCACAAAAGAAAAACAATTCCGGCGGGGGAAATGCCGCCGGAAAGTTTGTTTAAATCCCTTGGAAGCGGGCGGGCAGACCCTGCGCGGGCAACGCCCGTTTCTTACCGCGGGAGAGGGCATTCCGACGTTTGACGGGAGACGGCGGCGTAATGTGCAGAAGGAATCTGTTCGTTCGGCGGGAGCCGAAACGGGATGAAAAAGTTTTGTTTTGCAATGTCAGAAAGAACGTCAAACCGGAGTTTGAAAATACCGCAAGGAAAAACAGTTTTTCCGGCGTTACATAAGCGCCCCGGTTCTCACCGACAAACCGTGGGGGCGGGGAAAGGTCAAAAAGCGGGACCGCTTTTCTTTGCAGTCCCGCTCCCGAGGTGTTCCGAAAAATCCCGACGGAGTGTCGATGATTGTTTACGGATGATAATTTTTTGCAAGACCGCCCTCTGCGGTCTCCCGGTAGGGCAGGCGCAGGTCATTTCCGGTTTCCTTCATTGTTTTTACAATGTTATCAAAGGAAATTTTTCGTGTTTGCCACAAAAGGTTTGCCAGGGTCACCGCGTTGATTGCCCGCATTGCAGCCACTGCGTTCCGTTCGATGCAGGGGATCTGAACCAATCCGCAGACCGGGTCACAGGTCAGCCCCAGATGATGCTCCAGCGCAATTTCCGCAGCATATTCGATCTTATCCATATTCAGGTCGAACAGTTCACCGAGCGCCGCTGCCGCCATCGCGCAGGCGGAGCCGATTTCTGCCTGACAGCCGCATTCCGCGCCGGAAATGGAGGCATTGGTTTTGATAATGTTTCCGATGATTCCGGCGGTTGCCAGCGCGCGGTAGATTTTTTCGTCCGGATAATGATGCTTCTGCTGTTCGTAGTACAGGACTGCCGGCAAAACACCTGCCGCTCCGCAGGTCGGCGCTGTGACGATGGTCTGTGCCGAGGCGTTCTGCTCACTGACCGCGAAGGCGTACGCGCAGATCAGGCGGTTTTCCCTTGTTTCGGGGGACTCATCCATGTGCTCGGACTGAAACAGCTGCTTTGCTTTTTTGTGAACGTTCAGCCCGCTGGGCAGGATGCCGCTGTCCTCCAGACCGTTCTGGATGGATGCCACCATCTGCTCCCAGACGGTCTTCAGAAACTGCCAGAGCTGTTCCTCTTTTTGCTCCGCGTATTCCCACAGGGAAAGCCGGTTTGCCTTGCAGTATTTTTTGATTTCCGAAAAATCGTTTTCCCCGTATACCTTTTTGCTCTGGTTGACGAGATTCCCGTCAAAAACGATATCTCCGCCGCCGATGCTGAGCGCTTCATGCTCTCCGACTGGCATACCCTTTTCATAAACGGAAAAGCGGAGCGTGTTGGGGTGGGGAACTTCCGCGGTGTGGTCAAAGACGACGTCCGCCTGTTTTGCCCGGAGTGTTTCGGCGATGACCCGGTCTGTTCCGTGCCCTTTTCCGGTTTTTGCCAGAGAGCCGAACAGAACCACCCGGACGCGGTCGGCATCCGGATAGCGGTCATTGATGATCCGGCAGGCACGCTCGGGTCCGATGGTGTGGGAGCTGGAAGGACCTCTTCCGATCTTATAAAGCTCCTTGATGCTTGCCATGTAAGGGCGGTTCCGGTTTGGAGGGGCGGGCTTGCCTTCCGGCTGCTCGAATAGCGGTGCGCCGAATTGCCGGTACAGAGAGCAGATATGTTCGGCGCTCGGCTCGGAAATGCCGCTTTCCCATTTTGAGACCGCCTGCAGTGTTACGTTCAGCTTTTTTGCCAATTCCTTTTGCGTAAGCCCCGATTTTTTGCGCAGTGCGCAAATACGGCTGCCGATGTCAGTCAACCCAATCACCCCGCTTTTTTTCATTATATCACAAAATCATCATACCGTAAATACAAATTGAAAAAATAAAGACACAAAAATCAACGGACGGTTGATTTTTTGCACCGGAATCACGATTTCTGTTGCGAAAAAAAGAAACCGGAAACACCCATTGATGCGGGAAATACCGTCTGGAGGCTCCCGTTTTTTTTGCGGCATGCCGGAGAGAATCCCACGGCGGCAACGGGAAGAAACCGCCGCAGGATTCATTGAAGCGGCGGACTTTTCGGAAGGAAAGGCGGATTTTTTACTCCCGGAGGAAGGGCGTTCTTCTGCAATGCGATTGCAGGGAATACGCGCCTTTATATCCGGTCTCCCGTGCAATCAGAAACAGCGCCGGCAATCATTCCCGACTCCGGGAGATTCTTATGATCATTCGGTATGCGAATCATTGTTTCATGTTCCGAAAAGCGAAGCGATGTATCGCTGCCTTTATCAAATGCCGCTCGAATTGAAAGCAGCGTCAAAAGAATATCTTCATTTTTTCAATGAAGAGCGTCCGCACAGAAAATGAAACATGAAACCTCCGCTTCAATTTGAAACGGAGTCTGAAAACATATAAAAAGAAGGTCCCAACTGCCGACTCCGTATTATGGTGGTCGGAAAGGTGGAACCTGTTCAAGAGCGCCGCTTCCCATGCACAGACCGAGGATAACGGAAGTCAGAAAGGTCATCAGCGTAAAGGATGAACCCACCGCCGCAAGGGCATTCCGCCCGAGACTTTGCCCAACGATCAGAGTGTCGGCAATATTATAGCACTGCTGAAGCAAATCCCCCAAAATCATAGGGATAGCAAACAGCAACATGGATCTGAAGGCGTGCAAAATTAGCGGTAAAATAGTTACAACCGAATAAGCAGCCCTTACAGCAAAACACCACGGATTTCCTTCCGTGGTGTTTTGCTTTTTAATGGTGCAAATAATACATCGCAGTAAACAAAAAAACGAATTTTGAATTAGACTACTAAACATATCGCAGAGAGCAACCAAACGGTCACTCTCTGCGGTGCAGTTTATTCTTTGATAAACGGCGTATTTCTGATATGTGATTGTAAACTATATGCTCCCTTATAGCCAATTTCTCTTGTCATCAACAATACGGCAAGCAATTTGTGGCTGGGTCGAGAATAATACAGAACGCGGCTTTCACCATTAATTGTAAGCTCCTGTTTCCATATTAACTTCAGCGTCAACAGATCCTCTATTACCGCGTTGATCTGATCATTTGCAATCTCGCAATCTCTTTCAAGAACTGCGCTCTCAAAAACATAATTCTCGTTTTTATGATACAAATAGATCAAAGCTGTCATTGTGCTGGTATGAGACAGCGCCGCAAAAATCTTTTGCAGATCGTCCTTATCATTCAGAAAATGCCCGTATCCTTCTGCCGGCTGTGGAAATACAGAGAAGAAAGGCTCTTTTCCGTTGGATACGATTGTAAATCCGTTATCGTCAAGAATGTAGGATGCATTTTTCTGATTCTTGATTTCACTCGGATCGTATTTCTTTTCAATCTCCATACGGCAGTTAAACAAACCGCGCTCGATCTGCCAACCGATATCACGCGCAACATTGAATCGCTCAGTTGCTTTTGTTGCATGAATCAATTTCACGATTTTTGACGAAATATCTGCCATCGTAACTAATTCATTCCCGAAAAGCTCGTCAAGAGATACCTCAAGCTCATTAGCGAGAGGAATAAGAAGCGCGCCGTCGGGATAAGTTTCGCTCGTTTCCCACTTGGATACTGCTTGAGCCGATACGCCAAGCTTTGCGGCAAGCTGCTCTTGTGTCAAATTCTTTTCAAGGCGCAATCTTTTGATATTACCCGATAAACTCATCTTATTTACCTCCGATCATTTTGCATCTTCCGTTGAAGTTGTATTCATAGGACTCTCTGCCGCACATTCTTTCAAATGCCAAAGAAATCAAGGACAGAACAAGACCGTCACCGTGGCACTCGTACACTTTGACATCTCCTTCAGCAAGGTGCGCCGTTACCCAATGGCATGCACCAACGGAACAGAATTCATCGAGGATTTCACAAACCCGTTCTTCCACTACGCCCGTGTTCTTTGCGATATAGTCTGCCGTGAAGCTTTCAGAGCAAGCGGTGGAGTGAATATAATAAAGAACAGACAAAGAATCTTTACTCGACAAGAATTTGAATATTTTTACGATCTCTGCTTGCTTACGCGGATCATTCATCCATGCAAAATCAGCTTTGTTGCGTAGCATCATTACCGCTACGTTTACGTTTTCGGAGCTTGCTACAAATTCGAAAATTTCATGGAGTGAAATGTTTGATCTGTAAAAATGTGATATCTCAGACGGAAAAATATTCTCTCTGTCGTAAACATCATCATTATATTTAGAAACTGTTCCATACATAGCCGGAATAAGCGCTTTTACCGCTTCAAATGCTTTCAGCACCGATTCGCGGCGGTCAAGCCCTCCAAACAAAGAGCGAATTTCTTCCGTCGTGCTTCGCTTTTTGTCCTCGGAAAGTCCGAGAAGCGTGTCAGTGGTGACACCATAATATTTTGCGAGTTCTATAACCATAGGAAGGTCGGGTGTCGAAGCACCGTTCTCCCATTTGGACACCGTTTTATTTGAAATAGATAGGCTTTGTGCCACATCTTCTTGTGTTACTCCCTTTGAAGTGCGGAGCTCCACCAATTTTTCTGCAATCTTACATTCGTACATATTTTTCACCTCTCGAAAAATTTCAAGTTCCGGAGCTTGTGACCATATTATACATGAAACTAACGGTAGAGTCAACAGAGCGATATTTTATTATTTCTCCGAAACGGAGATTTATTGGAGGAACAACAAAATGGTAGTTGAAATCCCGAAATGTATAAAATGCCGTCGAGAGCGAGCAAACGCGAGAAAAACCCCCGAAATCGTGAGATTTCGGGGGTTCGAAGCCATGATATCTTTTTTGGCTTC
>CAKSPO010000057.1 GCA_934481515.1 uncultured Eubacteriales bacterium | reverse complement strand
TTTATCATATTTCCGACAGCATTGCAACCCTGTTTCCCACTTTTTTGAGGAAAGCCCTTGTACTTTCCGTTCCCTTATGATATAATAAATCATTGTAATTGCTTTTTTGATTTTTCGGAAAATGAAAATCGGGAGGTCCTGAATATGGACGCAAATGAATTGCAGGAAAAAGTGCCGGAAGCTCCGCAGAAAAGCGGTGCCGGTACCGTCTTTGATATTCTGGAAATGTTCGTCTGGTCGTTTTTTGCCGTTTTTGTGATTTTTACCTTCGGGTTCCGGCTTTGCCGGGTCGACGGACCCTCCATGGAGGAAACCCTGCACGATCGGGAAAACATTCTGGTCACGGACTTTTTTTACAAGCCCCAACAGGACGATATCATCATCTTTCATCTGACAAAGCCGGAAGTGGATTTGCAGAAAACGCTGATCAAGCGTGTCATTGCAACCGGCGGGCAGCAACTGGAAATCAATTTTTACACCGGAGAAATCTATGTGGACGGCGTTCTGTACGAGGACACGCACAAAACGCTGAAGAACCCCTTCACGGGAGAAGTCACCGGAAAATATACGCAGACCGGAAAACTTTCTCTGACGGTTCCGGAAGGAAAACTCTTTGTCATGGGAGACAACCGCAACAATTCCAACGACAGCAGAAGCACGGACATCTATTTTGTAGATGAGCGCTGCGTGCTCGGAAAGGTGTTTTTACGGCTTTCTCCGTGGAAGCTTTTCTGAACGATTCGGAAACGAAAATACCTCTGCAATTCGTCCAACCTCACTTGCCTATCATTCCGAAAGGAGAAAATCCTGCCGTGCCGTCTGAAAACATTCAGTGGTTCCCCGGACATATGGCGAAAACACGCCGTATGATTTCGGACAATCTGAAAAACGTGGATCTCGTGATCGAAATTCTGGATGCCAGAATTCCCTATTCCTCCCGCAACCCGGAAATTTCCCGTCTGACGGGAGACAAACCGACCCTGCTCCTTCTGAACAAATCCTCGCTTGCCGACCCGCAGCAGAACCGCCGTTGGCTGGAAGCGCTGACCGGTGAGCATACCTTCTGTCTTTTGACCGACTGCGCCACCGGTGAGGGGCTGAACCGGATGGAACCGATGATCCGGGAGATTCTTTCGGAAAAGCTCCAACGCTATGCGGACAAGGGAATGACAGGCCGCCGGGTACGCGCCATGGTGCTCGGAATTCCGAATGTCGGCAAGTCCTCACTCATCAACCGCATTTGCGGAAACAAAAAAACAAAAGTGGAAAACCGTCCCGGCGTAACCTTGGACAAGCAATGGGTTCCGACCGGTATCGGTGTGGATCTGTTGGATATGCCGGGGATTCTGTGGCCGAAGTTTGAAGAGCGCCGCGTCGGAGAAAATCTGGCACTGACCGGAGCAATCCGGGACGGGGTGCTGGATACGGAAGCTTTGGCGGTGATTCTCTGCAAGCGGCTGCGGCTCTTGTACCCTGCCCTGCTTTCCGCCCGCTACAAGCTCGGTGACATGGAACAATATACGGAGCTGTCGGACTACGATCTTTTCCTTACCATCGGTCGCCGCCGCGGATTTCTGATTGGCGGCGGAGAAATCAACACCGAGCGAACGGCAAATACACTTTTGGACGAATTCCGTTCCTGCAAAATCGGCAGAATCACGTTGGATCGCTTTTCCAAGGAGGAGCTTCATGCTTGAGTTCTCACTGGAAAAAGAGCTTGTTGCAAACGGCTATCACGCAGTTTGCGGCGTGGACGAAGCGGGACGGGGACCGCTGTGCGGTCCGGTCTTTGCCGCCGCCTGCATTTTGCCGCTCGGTTATGCACCGGAGGGCTTAAACGATTCCAAGAAGCTCTCTCCGAAAAAACGGGAGCTGCTTTTTGATGAAATCCGCGAAAAAGCAATTTCCTTTTGCATTGCCTCTGCCAGCGTGGCGGAAATTGACGAGATGAACATTCTGGAAGCGGATCTGCTTGCCATGCGCCGCGCCATTGCCGGTCTTTCCGTTCCCGCGGATTTTGCTTTGATTGACGGAAATATTGCGCGAGGCTTTCCTCTCCCCTCGCGTGCGGTCATTCACGGAGACGCGATTTCTCCGAGCATTGCCGCCGCCTCCATTCTTGCGAAGGTTGCGCGGGATCGGGATTGTCTGGAGCTGGATCGGCTCTACCCGCAGTACGGTATTGCCAAGCACAAAGGCTACGGCACCAAGGCACATATGGATGCATTGCGGCTTTACGGTCCTTCCCCGATCCACCGGAAGCAGTTCATCCGTTTTCTCAGGGAAGAAGACCATGAAAAATGACGAAAATCAGAAAACGGGGATTTTTGGCGAACGGATTGCCGCACGTTATCTGCGCCGACACGGATATACTATAAAGGATCGGAACTGGCGCACGGGACATCTGGAGCTGGATATTGTCGCCGCGTCGTGGAGACACATTGCTTTTGTCGAGGTGAAAACCAGAACCTACACACCGGATACGCTGGATTCCGCGCTTCCGCCCGGCTCTGCCGTCGGCTTCGAAAAGAAACGCCTGACGCGGCAGGCGGCGCTCCGGTATCTGCGGGAGCATCCGACAAAAAAAGAACCCCGGATGGACGTGATAGAGGTATTTCTCCTCCGCCGGGAAAACCGCTCTCCGAAGGTTCTGAAAATTCATCACCTGAAGGGAGCTTACTGAAAGGAGGATATTCTTTTTCCCATGAAGCTTTCTCTTTTCGATCTCCACTGTGATACGGCATTTGAGCTGTTGCGCACCGGACAACAGCTGGAGGATAACACACTCCATGTTTCTTTGAAAAAAGCGGCGGCTTTTTCCGCGTATGTACAGGTCATGGCACTTTGGACGGATGCCGGACTTTCTGACGAGGAAGGTTGGATTCACGCCGGCAGGATGCTGGATTCGCTTCGGTCGGATCCGGCGCTTTCCTCCGGAAAAGCCGTTCTTTCCGCTTCGCTTCCCCAGTCGTTTTCGTCCGGTACCCGCCTGTTGCTTTCCGTGGAGGATTTGCGGATTCTTGCCGGAAAGGCAGAACGTGTAGATGCACTGTACCGCATGGGTGTCCGCGTCCTAACCCCGCTTTGGGCGGGAGAAACCTGTATCGGCGGTGCGCATGATACGGTTTCTGGTCTGACTTTCTTTGGAAAGAACGCCATGCGGCGCGCACTTTCCCTTTCGATGATTCCCGATATTTCCCACGCCTCGGAAGCCTCGGCGGACGATATTTTTGCCTTGGCAGAGGACGCAAAAATACCGGTAATCGCGTCGCATTCCGACGCCTATGCGGTCTGCCCCGTTTCCAGAAATCTGCGGGACGGTCAGGTTCGTGCCATCGTCTCCTCCCACGGGTTGATCGGTCTGAACTTTCATACCTTCTTTTTACGGAAAGGCGGCGGCGCTGGCGTTGCAGATATTTTGCGGCATGCGGATTATTTTCTTTCTCTCGGTGCCTCGGATGTACTGGCGCTGGGCGGTGACATGGACGGAGCAAAAATGCCGGCGGACTTGCCCGACCTTGCGGCTCTCCCCGCACTGGCTGAGGCATTTTTGCGGCAGAATTATCCGGAATCTTTGGTTCATGCAATCTTTTTTGACAATGCCATTCAATTTTGGCAGAAAAATTTTCCGGAAATCGAGACAAACCAATGAATAAAGCATAAATAAAGCATGAATAAATGTAGAATCAATCATAAAAGCGGTGTCGCCGCAATTTGCGGGGACACCGCAAAAGATTTACGGGATTTTACTCTGCCTTCGGCTTGAAGGTGACGCAAAGAGTTTCTCCGGAGCACTCCGCATTGTGAGGTCCGACTGCGATCTCGCTTGCCGTGCAGTAGGTGTCGCTGTCATGATAATAGCAGTTCTGCACATTGCACTTGATCCCCTTGATGTGCTTGCAGCCGCAACCCTTATCCTGATTCTGATATTCCATGATTGTTTTATTCCGCCTTTCTTATTTTTGCGAAAGAGCCATCTTTCACAGCACTTAGTATTTCACGATATGCGAACCGCTATTACAGAAAAGGAGTCGTTTTTATGTCAGTTTTTACCATCGCAGACTTGCATCTTTCCTCGGACGGAAGCAAATCCATGGAAAAATTCGGTCCCCGGTGGACAGGATATACCGAAAAATTGCGCCGCAACTGGACGGCGGTTGTGAAAGAAACGGACACGGTAGTCATTCCGGGGGATATTTCCTGGGCTCTGAAATTGGAGGATTCCCTACCGGATCTGCAATTTCTGAATGCCCTGCCGGGACAAAAGCTGATCGGGAAAGGCAACCACGACTTCTGGTGGTCAACGGCATCCAAAATGAATGCTTTTTTTACGGAGCACAAACTGGATACGCTCCGGATTCTTTATAACAATGCCTATCTTGTGGAAAATAAAATTCTGTGCGGAACCCGCGGATGGTTTCTGGAGGAAGAACAGCAGAAAACTGCAGGAGAAGCAGACTATACGCGGATTGTCAACCGGGAGGTGATCCGTCTGCGGATGAGTCTGGATGCCGCCCGCAAGTTTCAGCCGGATGGCTCGGTACCGTTGCCGATTCTGGTGTTTCTGCATTTTCCGCCGGTCTGGAACGGTTTTATCTGCCGGGAATTTATCGATCTGTTCCATGAATACGGGATTCATTCCTGCTATTTCGGTCATATTCACGGTGCCCCCTATGCGCCACGCAGCTTTGTTTTTGAGGACATCCGCTTTGTTTTCATAGCGGCGGATGCGGTACACTTTGCTCCCGTTCCTGTGTAGTACCGTAACGTTATCTTCTGCATTCCTGGTGCAATTGAAAATGTTTCCGGTGAAAATTCCGAAAAGCTATTGACAAAACCGACAAAAAATTATAAAATATACAATGTATGCAAAATTACCATCTACTGAATTTGGAGGACTTAAAAAACATGAGTTTGATCAAATCCGAGAAGACCGAAAAAAGCGTATACACGCTGCAGTTTTCTGTCGATAAGGAATCCTTTGAAAATGCCGTTTCCCATGTGTATCACAAGCAGGTCGGCAAAATTTCCGTTCCCGGTTTCCGCAAAGGAAAGGCGCCCCGTTCTGTGATTGAAAAAATGTACGGAAAGGGATTTTTCTATGAGGATGCCATCAATGAGGTTCTTCCCGGAGCGTTTGACGAAGCTCTGAAGGAATCCAAGCTGGACATGGTCGGTCAGCCTGAATTTGATGTCGTTTCCATTGACGACAACGGTCTTGTGATGAGCGCGAAGGTTTCGGTAAAGCCCACTGCAAAGATTGAAGACTACAAAGGCATTGAAGCCGAAAAAACGGTGGCGGAAGTGACCGATGAGGAAGTGGAAAACGAAATCAACACGGTTCGGGAGCGCAATTCCCGGGAAACCGAGTTGACGGAAGGTACCGCTTCAATGAACGATGTCTGCAATATCAATTATGAAGGTTTTGTGGACGGTGTTGCTTTTGAAGGCGGAAAGGGCGAGGATTACCCGCTCAAGCTCGGCTCCGGCAATTTCATTCCCGGCTTTGAAGAGCAGATCGCAGGACATTCCATCGGTGAAGAATTTGACGTCAATGTCACCTTCCCTGCCGAGTATCATGCAAAAGAGCTTGCAGGCAAAGCCGCAGTCTTCAAGACGAAAATTTTGAAGATCAAGCACATTGAGCTTCCCGACGCAGACGATGAATTTGCAAAGGAAGTTTCGGAATTTGACACGATGGATGAATATCGTGCGGATGTCAAGGCAAAAATTGCAAAGAGACATGAAGCCGACGCGGATCGTCAGTTTGAAGAAAAGATTATGGACACTCTGATCGAAAAGCTTCAAGCGGATATTCCCGAGGCAATGTACGTGGCAGAGACCGAGAACTTTGTACGGGATTATGACAACCGTCTCCGGATGCAGGGACTGGATCTGAAAACCTACTTCCAGTACACCGGTCTGGATTTGGAGAAACTGCGTGCACAGTTCCGTCCGCAGGCAGAAAAGCAGGTAAAGCTTCGTCTGGCTCTGGAAACCATTGCAAAGAAGGAAAAGCTGAAGGCTACCAAGGAAGAGATTAAGGCAGAAATTCAGCGGATTGCTGATGAATATCATATGGAAGCAGAAAAGGTCAGCGAGTTGGTTTCCGATGATTCCATCGCGGCAGATCTGAAGGTCAAAAAGGCTATGGATCTGGTCAAGGAAAGCGCAATCGTCAAGTCATAAACAATTTTTCCCGGAACCGGAAGGTTGCTCTTTGCTCTTTCCGGTTCCTCGTTTATCCGATGATTTTTGAAAGTGAAAAGAGGTATGAGAGAATGATGTTTGATCCGAAGAACTACGCAAAAGACGCCCTTGTGCCGATGGTTGTGGAGCAAACCAACCGCGGTGAACGCTCCTATGATATTTTTTCCCGCTTGCTCAATGACCGGATCGTATTTCTTTCCGATGAAGTCAATGATACGACCGCTTCTTTGGTAGTGGCGCAGATGCTGTTCCTGGAGGCACAGGATCCGGACAAGGATATTTCTTTCTATATCAACTCTCCCGGTGGTTCCGTTTCCGCCGGTATGGCAATTTATGATACGATGCAGTTCATCAAGTGTGATGTGTCTACCATCTGTCTCGGTCTTGCCGCCAGCATGGGAGCGTTTCTGCTCTCCTCCGGTACTCCCGGAAAGCGTCTGACACTTCCCCACAGCGAAATTATGATTCATCAGCCCTTGGGCGGTACCAAGGGACAGGCGACAGATATTCAGATTCAGGCAAATCAGATCCTGCGGATCAAAGCCACGTTGAACCAGATTCTTGCAAAGAATACCGGAAAACCGCTGGATGTGATCGAAAAAGACACGGACAGAGACAACTACATGACCGCCGAGGAAGCACTTGCTTACGGTCTTGTGGATAAAATTGTAGAAAAACGTCCCTGAGACGACTTGCGGCGGATAAAGCACCGCCTTACAGCAATGCCCGTCTTCAAGAAAGGAAACTACCGCACCTATGGCTAATACAAATTCCGGCGGAAAGACGCTCCGCCACTGCTCCTTTTGCGGGCGCAATGAGCATCAGGTTCACTTTCTGATCCCCTCCCCGACCGGCGCATATATCTGCGACTACTGTGTGGATGCGTGCAATGAGCTGATCTCGGAAACCGAACGCTCTGCTTCTCCAGCCTTTGACAAACTGACGCTTGCCGATCTCTCCAAGCCCATGCAGATCAAGGCGGCTCTGGATCAGTACGTCATCGGTCAGGATGAGGCAAAGATCGCGCTTTCCGTTGCGGTTTACAACCACTACAAGCGGATTCTTTCAATGCCCGCCGGAGCAAAAAAAAGCGGGGGTAAGGGAAAAAAGAAGGAACCTACGGAAGAGTCGGCTCCGGAAGTGGAAATTCAGAAGAGCAACGTGCTTCTGATCGGTCCTTCCGGTGTCGGAAAAACCTACCTTGCCCAGACGCTTGCAAAAACGCTCCGGGTTCCATTTGCCATTGCAGACGCCACCACCCTGACGGAAGCCGGCTATGTAGGCGAAGATGTGGAAAATATTCTTCTGCGTCTGATCCAGGCGGCGGATTATGACATTGAATTGGCGGAGCGAGGCATCATTTACATTGACGAGATTGACAAGATCGCGAGAAAGAGTGAAAACCGCTCCATTACCCGCGACGTTTCCGGCGAAGGCGTTCAGCAGGCGCTGCTGAAAATTCTGGAAGGCACCGTCTCCAATGTCCCTCCGCAGGGCGGAAGAAAACATCCGAATCAGGAATTCATCCAGATCAACACGCAGAACATTCTGTTTATCTGCGGCGGAGCTTTTGAAGGGCTGGATCAGCTGATCGAAAGCCGGAAAGGAAACCAGATTATCGGGTTTGGCGGAGAAATTAAAACCAAGGCTGAAAAGAAAAAGACCGGAATCTTCAAGGACGTCATTCCGCACGACATTGTAAAATTCGGATTGATTCCGGAATTGGTCGGAAGAATCCCGGTTATTGTTCCCTTGGATGACCTCGACAAAACCGCGCTGGTGCGGATTCTGACAGAGCCGAAAAATTCCCTGGTCCGTCAGTATGAAAAGCTTTTTGAAATGGACGGTGTCAAATTAACCTTTGCTCCGGGCGCTTTGGAAGAGGTTGCCGAGCTTGCCATGCAGCGCAACACCGGCGCGCGCGGACTTCGTGCCATTTTGGAAAGCACGATGAAAACGATTATGTATGAGGTTCCCTCTTCTCCTGAAATCAAGGAGGTTGTTAT
>CAKSPO010000056.1 GCA_934481515.1 uncultured Eubacteriales bacterium | reverse complement strand
GCTCTAAAAAACTCATCAAAAACAGGCACCGCCCGCAAAGAGGATTTCCTGCGGACGGTGCCTGTTTTGTATTTTTGCCCGGTTCAGCGAACCGAAAAGCGGTAGATCACGGTATGCCGGTAGGTCTCTCCCGGACGGAGAACCGTGTCGGTAAAGTTCGGATGATTGACGGCATCCGGCATTTTCTGCGTTTCCAGACAAAACGCGGTCTGCGGGATTTCCGGGTATCCCCCCTTGAGCGGATGCTCCGCGTCGTGCAGGAAGTTCCCGCTGTAAAACTGGACACAGGGTTGATCGGTATATACCTGCATCAGTCTGCCGCTGTTCTGTTCATATACAGAGATGCGCCAGACAGGCTCCTCGGAGGCACCTCCGGTAAAGCAGAAGCAATGGTCATAACCGCCCGCTGTTCTGAGGTCCGCATTCTCCGCATAAAAATCCCGTCCGATCGCTTTGGGTTCCCGGAAGTCAAACGGCGTTTCGGAAACGTCCCGGATTTCACCGGTCGGAATCAGGGTTTTGTCGGTCGGAAGATACGCATCCGCATCCATTTGCAGAACATGATCGAATATTTTTCCGGATGCAAAGCCGCCGAGGTTGAAGTAGGTATGGTTCGTCATGTTAACAATGGTTTCCCGATCAGTCTGTGCAAAATAGCGGATGGAAAGTCCGTCATGCAACAGCGTATACACGACCTTGACCTGCAGTGTTCCGGGGTACCCCTCCTCTCCGTCGGGAGAGGTCAGCGTCAAAGTCAGCTTCGGCTCGTCGCCGTCCTCCGGAGTAACATTCCAAAGGCGGTGTGAAAAGCCGGTCTTTCCGCCGTGCAGAGAGTTCTGCTTGTCATTGCAGTACAGGCGGTATTCCTTTCCTTTCAAGGTAAATTTTCCGTTGGCAATCCGGTTTCCGACTCTTCCGATCAGAGCACCGATATAAGAAGTGGTCATCAGATAGTCGCGGACGGAATCGAATCCGCAGACGATATCGGTGAATCTGCCGAATCTGTCCGGTGTACGCAGTTCCATCACCGCGCCTCCCAGCTCGCAGATGCGCACGGAGATTCCGGAAGATGCACGCATGGTATAGGCGTAGACCTCTTTCCCGTCCTCCATCGTTCCGAAAAAATGTCTCGTAATCATTTCCGTTCCGCTCCCTCATAGCCGTTCGGATTTTTCCGCATCCAGTTGGCAAGATCGCGACACATGTCATCAATATTGTTTTCCGCTTTCCAGCCAAGCACTTCATATGCTTTGGTCGGATCCGCATAGCAGGTGGCGATATCACCGGGACGGCGATCCACAATTTTATAATTGACCTTCAGACCGGTTGCCTTTTCGTACGCCTTGACAATGTCAAGCACAGAGTAGCCCACGCCGGTTCCGATGTTGTAATATTCCACACCGGTGACCTGCTCGGCACGACGGAGCGCCTTCAGATGCGCCTTTGCAAGATCCACCACGTGAATATAATCGCGCACACCGGTGCCGTCCGGAGTCGGATAGTCGTTTCCGTAGACCGACAGACAAGGAAGCTGACCTGCCGCAACCTTGGCAATGTACGGAAGAAGATTGTTGGGAATTCCGCGGGGATTTTCTCCGATCAGTCCGCTCTTATGCGCTCCGATCGGGTTGAAATAACGAAGAATGGATACACTCCATGTCGGATCGGAAACCCAGACGTCCTTGAGAATCCGCTCGATCATCAATTTGGTTTCTCCGTACGGATTGGTGGTGGACAGCGGGAAATCTTCGCGGATCGGCACCGTCTTGGGAGAGCCGTATACGGTAGCGGAGGAACTGAAAACAACTTTTTTCGCATCGTATTTTGCAAGCAGCTCCAAAAGGTTCAAAGTACTTTCCAGGTTGTTACGGTAATAGTCCAGCGGCTTTTCAACCGATTCGCCCACTGCCTTGAGTCCTGCAAAATGAATGGCAGAATCAATGTCCGGGTTTTCCCGGAACACCTTTTCAAAAGCTTCCCTGTCGCACAGATCCACCTCGTATGCGCGGAACTCCTTCCCGGTGATTTCCCGGATGCGATCCAGCACCACAGGACTGCTGTTGCAGTAATTGTCCGCAAGGATAACATCATCGCCTGCATTGAGAAATTCGACAGCAGTATGAGACCCGATGAAACCTGCACCGCCTGTAATCAGAATTGCCATAACTGTATTCTCCTTTTTCGGTATTGTTTTTTACGTTCTTTTTGATTTTACAAATGCAGAATCAGCTCCAGAGACGATCCGGATATTCCCCATTCCGAATCATTTCCTTGATGGCGTCCTTTACCTTTTGCTTGTCTTCCGGATAGGTGACCCCCTGCCAGACAGAGCCGGTCGGGTAAATGCGGACATCGCAAAGTCCCAGCTTCTGCTGGGCATCCACGGCGGACGGCAGATAGTATTCTGCTTTTTGCAACTTTTCTGCGGACGCGGAAAGAAACTTTGCAAAATCTGTTTCCAGATAATCAAAGAACTCCGGCGTCAACCCCCAGCAGTTCATGGAAACGATGGTATCAAAAGGAAGGTCGATCCACGTCTTTCCGTCGTCGTCAAGATATGCGGCACACGTCTCTTTCCGCATAATCTTAGTGCGCTCCGTCACATCCGTCAGCATTCCGTCGGCATCCGCAGTGCACTGACCGCGGGAAACGGTTCCGTTTTCCGTCAGCGTATTTCCGAGGCGGAAGCCAACCATGCAGTAGTGCGCACGTCCGTCCTTTTTCTGCGTCCGGCGGAGATGCTGCGCAAGATGCGCAAAGGTTTCCCTGCCGTAAAAATCATCGGCATTGATGACCGCAAAATTCTCCTTCACCAGATTTCGGACGCAGTACACGGCGTGTCCGGTTCCCAACGGCTTGGTACGCTCCGGCGGAACGGAGCAGCCGGCGGGGAGGTCGGTCATTTCCTGGAAGGCATAGGAAACACGAATCTTTTTTTCAATGCGGTTGCCGATGGTTTCACGGAACAGCTCCAGATTTTCTTTCTTAATGATGAATACGACGTAGTCAAACCCGGCGCGGATGGCGTCATAAACCGAAAAATCAATGATGAAAGAGCCGTCCTCCGTCATCGGATCCAACTGCTTCAGACCACCGTAGCGGGAACCGAGACCGGCTGCGAGAATTACAAGCGTCATTATTTCTCTCTCCTCTTTGAAAGCAGAATTTATACAAAACTATTATACACGCAAAAGTGGATTTTGTAAATAGAGAAACCCAAATACGGAAAAATTTCTTCAAAATTCAAAGCTTTCCGGAAACCGGAGCCGGTAGAACCCGCTCTTTTTTCTCCGGAAAAGTTTTTTCTTTTTTTAAAAAAACTCTATTGACAGAAGATTCACAATCTGTTATAATTGTCTCATATGATACAAAAAGGAGGACGCTTTGCAAAACAAGGAATTTGATTTTCTCAAATCGCTTCCGCTGTTTTCGGGAACGGAGCCGGAGCTTTTGATCCGGGTTCTGACATCGGAAAAGTGTTCGCGCATCTCCTTTGCGGACGGAGATGTCATTCTTTCGCCGGCGGAAGGAAAAAAATGTGCCGGAGTGGTTCTTTCCGGGCGCATCGTCGCAAAGACCTCGGATCCGGGGCGCAAAATGCTGCTCCGCTATCTTCACAAGGGAGATTTTTTCGGAATTGCCAACCTCTTTTCAGAGGAGCCGTTTGTCAGCACGATCTGTGCGGACGGCGATGCGGAGGTATTTCTCTTGCAGGAAGAAGCAATCCGGATGCTTCTGGAGAAGGATAAGGCATTTCTCTATCGGTATCTTGCATTTCTTTCGGGAAGAATCCGCTATCTCAACCGGAAGATTCGCTATCTGACCGCCGGCAGCGCAGAACGCAGGCTGGCAGTCTACCTCTCTTCCCTGGATGGCGATACCGTTCGCCCGGAGGAATCATTCTCCTCCCTTTCCGATCTGTTGGATCTGGGAAGAGCATCTCTGTACCGGGCGTTCGACCGCCTGTGCACAGACGGCTACATTGAAAAGGAAGGAAAAGACATCCGCATTCTCGACAGGGATGCGTTGCTTCTTGCCTACCGATAATAAATCATATCAAAACAGAAAGGATTCAAAAACATGAAAATTCGTATCCTCGCTCTTCTGCTCTGCCTTGTGACCGTGTTCTCCTTCTCCGCCTGCGTCAAAGCGCCGGAAGGAGACGGCACTCTGCCCGGTACAGGATCCGCTCCGTCGTCGGAAAACACAACCGCTTCCGGTACCACACCGGAGCCGGAAAAAGACCCTGTTACGGTTGCACTGGACCTGACCGCGGAATGGAATAAAGTAACCGCCGCAAATTCCCTGGTACAGGGCTGCGTTGCGGTCCGCACGGAGTTCCTCAACAAGCATCCCGACGCGGTTGCAAATTTCCTCAAGGAATACAAAGCTTCGATCTCTTATATGACCGATGCCGCCAATCTGGATGCCGCGGCACAGATGATTGTAAATCAGGGGATTTTCACCAGCGCACCCGTGGCGAAAAAAGCGCTTCCCAAGTGCAATGTCCGCTATATGGACGGTGCGGACATGAAAACGGCAATGAACACGTATCTGGAGGTTCTGAAATCCGTCAATCCCAAGGCGATCGGCGGTTCTCTTCCGGGCGATGATTTTTACTATCCCGCAACGGCGGAAGCAAGCGGAACCGCCTCTGGAACCACCATCCGCGTTTATACGCTGAACGGTACCACCGGATTCGGTATGGCAAAGCTGATGGAGGATGCCGCAAACGGTTCCTCGGTGGAATCCTATGAGTTCTCGGTTAAGGCGGATGCTTCCGTTGTCACCTCCGCGCTGATCAACGGAGACGTCGATATTGCCGCCCTCCCCACCAATGCCGCTTCCAACCTCTACAATGTAACCAACGGCGGTGTCCGCATTCTGGCGGTCAACACGCTCGGATGCCTGTACCTGCTGACCGGGGAAAACACGACCGTGACCTCCTTTGCGGATCTCAAGGGAAAGACGGTTTATGTTCCGGCACAGAACCCGACCTTTATCTTTACCTACCTTTGCCGTGCAAACGGTCTGGAGGTCGGAAAGGATGTCGTCATTGATTCCACAACCTATGCGGTCGCCGCCAACCTCAAGGATGCAGTGGCACAGGGACTGGTGGAAATAGCCGTGCTTCCGGAGCCGATGGTAACGATTGCCGTCAATGCCGCAAAAGCACAGCAGTAAGCCGGATTCATGAACGGAAAAAAGCTGATCAAAACCGGATGCCGCGTCCTTTGGGTCGCGGCATTCTGGATAGGATTGTGGTTTCTGATTGCGTGGAGGGTAGGAAAACCGTTGCTCTTTCCCTCCCCGGCGGCGGTTCTGCGGTCACTCGGGGAGTTAATGCAGACAAAAGACTTTTACCACGCTGTCGGAAAATCCCTTTGGAATGTTCTTTCCGGATGCATCCTTGCGGTTCTTTGCGGCGTGATCTTAGCGTTTCTGACATGGAAGCTGACCCCGGTACGGGATTTGCTGTTCCCGCTCATGAACGTCATCAAAGCAACACCGGTAGCATCCTTTATCATTCTGGCGCTCCTGATGCTGGGAGCGGAACGGGTACCGCGCTTCATCACGTTTCTGATTGTTCTGCCGGTGGTATGGACAAACACGGACGCAGGACTTCGCGGTATTGATTCCTCTCTTTCGGAAATGGCGGAGGTTTTCCGGATTTCTCTTTTGCGGCGCATCCGGATTCTGATTCTTCCGTCGGTACGCCCCTACCTGCTTTCCGCCTGCCGTACCTCTCTGGGACTCGCCTGGAAAGCCGGGATTGCCGCAGAGATCATCACGATGCCGCGCGGCACGATCGGCACCATGATCGGCGACGCAAAGCAGTATATTCTGACCGCCGAAATGTTTGCATGGACGCTGACAGTGGTGCTCTTGAGTCTTTTCCTGGAATTTCTGATGGGACTTTTGTTCCGTTCCGTCAGACAAAGACAGTCAGAAAGCAAAAAGGAGGAAAAGGCATGCTGACTTTGGATCGGGTTTGTTTTTCTTATGAGAAAAAACCGGTGTTTACCGATTTCTCCATGCATCTTGAAAAGGGAGAAGTCCTTGCCGTCATGGGCGCTTCCGGTTGCGGAAAAACAACACTGCTTCGGCTGGCGGCAGGTCTGGAAAAGCCGCAAAGCGGAAAAATTATTTGTCAGGCAAAACGAATTTCCGTCGTGTTTCAGGAACCGCGTCTGCTTCCCTGGCAAAACGTCCGGGACAACCTTCTTGTCGTGAGTGCTTCTCCACAGCAGGATCGCGAACGCATTCCGGCGCTGTTGGAAGCCGTCGGACTTTCCGGATGTGAAAAGATGTTTCCGGATGAGCTTTCCGGCGGGATGCGGAGCCGGGTCGCACTGGCGCGTGCACTTCTTGCGGACGGGGATCTGTTCCTTCTGGACGAGCCGTTTTCCGCACTGGACCATGCCACCAAGGAGTGTATTACGGAGTATCTGCGCAAATATTTTTCCGAAAGAGGTACATCCGCATTGCTGATTACCCATCACAAAGAGGATGCGGAACGCCTGGCAACCCGCTTTCTGATGCTTTCCTGAACTTTTCATCAAAAGAAAACAGGAGCTGTATTTCTGCGGCTCCTGCTTTTTTTGATTCACTGCTGACCAAGCAGACGGCTGACAGTAACCGGCTCGTAACCGCGTCGGAGCAATTCCGGAAGAAGAACGGAAAGCGCCTCGGCGGTATGCCCGTCGGTGCCGATATAATCGTGCATCAGAATGATGGAACCGGGTCGTACCTGCGACAGAACGGTATTCACGATTTCCCCGGCACTCTGGTGCGCCCAGTCATGGGTATCGATGCTCCAGAGAATCATGGTATAGTCCCCGCGCTCCGAGCAATGCTTCACGTAAGAGGTGACTGTGCCCTCCGGCGGGCGAAAGAGGTGCGGGCGGTATTCGCACAGCTCTTCCAGCACATCCTCACACTTTTCCAACTCCGACTCCAGTGCGGATTCGTTCAGACGACTGATATGGGAATGGGAGTAGGTATGGTTTCCTACCTCATGCCCGGCAGCAATAACCGCTTTTGCGGTCTGCGGGTATTGCCTGACGTTGACCCCGATCATAAAAAAGGTTGCCGGGACATGGTATTGCTCCAGTACCGCAAGAATCTGCGGTGTCAGACGCGGATGCGGTCCGTCGTCAAAGGTCAGAGCGATCTGTTTTTTTTCGGTATCAACCTGCCGGTATACTCTGGTCTCCGCCCCTGCCGGGAGCCGCATACTCCCGCATAGGCAAACCAGAAGAAGGAGAGCGATCCCTCTCTTTATTCTTCCGTGCATATTCCGCTTTCCTTTCCGGTCAGCTCATCCAGCGTTCCGAAGCGGAAGCCCTGCCCCTTCAGCTCCCGGATCACCTCCCCCAGAACCGCCGCATTGGTGGCAGAGGTCGGATGGAGCAGAAGAACGGCGCCGTTGTGCACGTTGTCCAGAATGATTTGTTTTGCCTTGGCGGGCGGCATTTGCTTTGCATTGTCCCAGTCCGGATAGGCAAAGCTCCAGAAAATGGTCTGATACCCGTTCTTCTGACAGCATTCCAGATTGGCGCGGCTGAAGGTTCCTTCAGGCGGGCGATAGTATTTTGCAAGGGTTCCACCGATGGTGGCGGTATAAAGCTCCTCCAGCTCATGCAGCTCCTGCATCAGTTCTTCCTCTGTCGCACGGCTCATATTTTTATGACGCACGGTATGATTGCAAACCGTGTGTCCCTCTTCCGTCATTCTGCGCACCAACTCCGGATTGCTCCGGATCAGATTTCCGAGAATAAAAAACGCTCCCGGCACCTCTTCATCCCGCAATACATCGAGAACCTTGGCGACGTTTCCGTTTTCATATCCGGCATCAAAAGTCAGGTACACAACCTTCTCCGGGTCGGTCAGATCGGTATGCCGGTGATCAAGATAAAACCCGCCGCAATCCTCCGCAAAAAGCAACTCCGATCCTGCACGCGGCTGTGCATGATCCGGAACATGGCGGCAATACCAATGGTATTCCGTATTCTCCGCAAAAACGGGCAGTGCGCCGAGCGCGATCAGAATTCCCGCGCAGATAAGGCACACTGCCGCACAAAAAGCATTTCGTTTCATGTGGTGTTTTCCTTTCTTTTTTCGGTTCCTCCTTAGTGTAACACATTCGGAAGAATTCACCCCTTGAAAAAGCTGCCACAAAGAAACGTTTTTCGATTTTTTTGAATTATTTGGTATACAGATCGTCAATACCGATGCTACCGTCTGGAGCTATCCGCAGGACCGCATATTGCGGTCTGGAACCGTCGCTCCCGACATCGCGCCGGAGCGTTCCGTCGTTGCGGTGAATACAGTAGGAAAGGCGGTAGGTGACAAGACGCTCCCCGGTGCGCTCGTCCGACGAAACGGACTGATAACGGATGACAGTCTGCCAGATCATCTGCGGGGAAAAGCTCTTTTGCCGTTCATGGGTCTGAAAATAAGCTTCGGTAAAACAGGCATTGTAACGGTCGGCATCCCCTTCCGTCAGGATCCGGATCCAGTCCCGCAGAAAACGCACCTCGGCATTGAATTCTTCGATGTTCTCATCGGTGATGGAAACGGTTTCGCCATACCCGTCCGGGTCGGCGCAAAAGCTGATACTCCGATCCAGTGCAAGATACTCCGCATCGGCAAAAATATCTCCGTTGTAAGGGGGATAAAAGCGAATGCTGTCGGAGCCGGCTTCTCCGGAATTCTTTGAAAGGAGCTTCCCTGCCAGCAGGATGCCTCCGGCAAGCAGGAGCAGGACACCGAAGAAGGCAAGGGAGATCAAAAGCATCTGCCGCATCATTTTCCGGTTGTTTCCGGACAGAGCACGGTACGCATCCTCTGTTTCCGACGCGCCGGTCGCTTTTTTTGTTTCTTCTTTTTGTTCCATGTTTGCA
>CAKSPO010000055.1 GCA_934481515.1 uncultured Eubacteriales bacterium | reverse complement strand
GGCGGTAAACATACCAGAAGCCTTCTCCAGTGGGAGAAGGTGTCAGCCAAAGGCTGACGGATGAGGTGTCAACCGTACTGCAAATTTTTGCTGTTTTACAAACGCGCCGCCTCACATTTTCAGCTTGGAGGGCGGGGAACCGAACGCCCGGCGAATCACCTTGGAAAAATATTTGGCATCCGAAAAGCCGGATTTCTCTGCAATCTCCGCAACCGTATAATAGCCGGTGGAAAGTAACTCATGCGCATACGAAACCCGCAGATTCTGGAGGTACGTGTGCGGCGAAACCCCTTCTTTTTCCCGGAAAAATCTTCGGAAATACGCGGGAGAGGTGCCGAAACGCTCCGAAAGCCGCTCTACGCTCAGCGTACTGTCGGTAAAATTGAGCCGCATAAAGGACAGAACTTCATAAAACCGGTCGGCGGAGGAAAACTCCCGGCTGGTTTTTTCTTTCTGAATCTCCGACAGAATCCGGTAGAGCAGAGAAGTCGCTTCAAAACGGTATCCGGCCTGCCGTCCGCTCCAGATTGCATCAACGGAACGGAACAGATTCGCAAAGAGATAGCGATTGTGCGGATGGAAGGATTCAAATTGCGAAAAATACACCGGCGTATCCGTGTCAAAGTGGATGACATATAGGTGTTCTTCCGCGTGACGCATCGTATAGGCGACCCCCTTCGGAACATAGAGCACATCCCCCGCCACGGCATGAATCCGATCCGTTTCGCTCCGCAATTCGGCGTCTCCCGCAATCCGGAAGGAAATTGCATGAAAGGGACGCGGCTGCGTACTCCGGAAGTCTGCATTCCACTTCAATTCCGCAACGGCGAGAATTCGCACGGGCAAAGGCTCCGGTAAATCCAGCATCGGAAAATCCCCCCTTCTCCCTGTTTCTCTACTAATTATAGCAAAGTGAAAATGCCTTGTCAAGAGCGGGACCGCAATTTGTCATGGTTGCGGAAAGTACACCTCCCGGTTGCGGGATAAGCGTTTACACATTCTTCGGGATGTGCTATAATCCGATTGAGAACTCCGGCAGAAAGCTTTCCGAAGCCGGAACAGAAAGGAGAAACAAACATGGCGATCAGACATACCGCAGTCAGCTATTACGGGCTGAACTACGTCGAGCACGCGGAGAAGGATTTTCAGGAAATGAAGGAGCACGGATGCGACACCGTCATTCTTGCCATCACCGAGTTCGACATGGACTTCTGGTTTCCCAACATCAATGCCATCGTCCGCCGCGCCCATGAGATGGGACTGCGCGTCATTGCAGATCTGTGGGGCATCGGAAAATATTTCGGCGGAGAGCAGGTCAGCCTCTTCCTGCAGAACAACATCCATCACCGTCAGGTTTCCGCCTACACCGGCGAGGTGCTCAACGCGGCGTGCTTCAATACCAATTCCTTCCGGGACTATTTCCGCGGACTGGCACTCAGGCTGGCGAAGAATACCGAGGTGGACGGCTTTTTCTGGGACGAACCGCATTACGCATATCCCAAGTCCTACGCTTCCATCACCGGCGGAGCGGGGGACGACTGGGCGTGCCGCTGCCCCGAATGTATGAAAAAATTCGAAGCATATTACGGCTACGAGATGCCGCGCTTCATGAACGACGACGTGAAGCAGTTCCGGTGGAGAGAAGCACTGGAGACCCTCAGCGGCGTTTCCCGTGCGCTCAAGGAGTACAATCCGAAGCTGGAGATCACCTGTTGCGTGCACGCCACGCTCCAGTCCTATTACGTCACCGAACTGCGCGGCTATGACAACTGGGATATGGTCGCCGCCTGCCCGTATTTCGACGTGTTTTCCTCCACCATCATCAACTGGGATCTGCCGGAGAGCTTTTTTGAGGACATCACCCGCCGTACCGTGGAAGCGGCGCACAAATACGGAAAGCCCTGCGAACGGTGGCTGATGGGGTATAATAAGCGCCCGAAGGACTTTGCACAGATCGACCGCGTGGTGGATCTTTACGAGCGCCTTGGCGTGGATCGCCTTGCCACATGGACCTATCGCGGCGGCTACGGAACCAGCGTCGCCGCCAAGGATCCGCTGGAGCTGTGGGATAATATCGGAAGGAACTACCGCCGGGTACTGAACCCGGAAAAGAAATAAAACGGAGAGAGGAGAAACCGATGAACGATTTCGGATATTACGAAAAACTGCTGGAAAACTTCCGGCAGGTCAACGAGACACAGGAGGAAAACATCCGCGCGGCTGGAGCACTCATGACGGAAGCAATCCGGAATGACCGCCTGATCAGCGTCTACGGCGGAGGAGGACACACAACACTGTGCATGGGGGAGATGTTTTTCCGCGCAGGAGGACTTTCCAACATCAATCCGATCATGGAGACCGGATTGTCCGTATTCAATCAGGCACTGAAATATCTGGAGCTGGAAAGAACCGTCAATTACGGAAGCGCGATCATGAAATATTATGACCTGCAAAAAGACGACGTGTTGATTATCTTCCACAACATCGGAATCAACCCGGCGACCATCGACGCCGCCATGGAAGCGAAAAAGAGAGGTGCAAAGATCATCGCCGTGTCCAGCTCCCTCTGGCAGAAGGAAATGCCGCCGGAGCACTTCATCCGCCACCCCAACAAAACCAATCTGTTCGATTGGGCGGACGTCTGTATTGACGATTTCAACCCGGTCGGAGACGCGGTCGTCGAGGTTCCGGGACTGGAGACTCCCATCGCTCCGGTTTCCAACATCATTGATTTTTACATCGCACACCTTCTGGAGATCGAAACCGTGCGCCAGTGCGTCGCGGCAGGCATCAAACCGCCGGTCTGGTCAAGCGCCAATACACCGGGCGGCGACGAGAAAAACGCCGCGTACCTGAAAAAATACAAGCCCCGAATCAAAATGCTGTAAAACAAGGAAAGGAGTTATCGCCATGACACCGAATTCCGCTGTGGAATTTCTGTTGCAAAAATATTCCGTCCGCCAAAGCGTAAGCTTTCTTCCGGACGGAGAAGTAAACGTGAACGGAAAGGCGCTCCCTCTGCTTCCATGGAGAAGTGAGAGACGGTTCATTGAGTTCAAAAATCTGGTGCACGAGGGCTACCTGAAGGGGCTGAGCACCGTGCGGGTCTGCCACATCGACGCGGAGGGAAGTGACCTGTACCGGATTCTTTATCGCGAGGCGGACATCTGCGAGTGGATCACCGGAACCCGCATCCGTGAGATTTTTGCCATCCGGAACGACCGTGCCCTCAACGCCATCGCAAAGACCGATGCCGGAACCGTATTCACCTTCGAGCTTGCCGCCACCCAGAGCAAAACCGCTCCCGTCATCGACAAGCATGAGGTCATCGCCGAGAAGGGCGTCATCTGCGACCGTGCCGTCGATACACAGGTGCCGCAAAGCTCGGTTTACGTGCTTGGAAGCGACGGGAGCCGGCAGGAGTATACCGATGTGGATGCCGAACTGTACGGAATGGATCCCGCCACGTGCGCTGAAGTGCGGCAGGCTTTCCTGATTGCCCGGGACGGACTGGATTTTCGCGCGGACGCGGAGCACCTGAACGCCATCGTCGCCGCGGCGCGGGAATCCGTCAGAACCGTGGAAAATATCCGGCTGTAAAGGAGGAAAAACGGATGAAACCGATCAAAATTGCCATGATGTCCATGACCCATGGACACACCAGAAAATATTATCAGACCCTCCGGGACAATCCGAAGCTGGATTGGGTTGCCGTTTCCACCGCAAACGAGGACGTGAAGGAGCTGTTTCAGCGGAGCGTTTCCGGCATTCCGTGCTATGATTCCGACGAGGAGATGCTGAACGCGCATCCGGAGATCGAAGCGGTCGTGCTCGCCAGCGAGAACAGCGAACACCTGCGTCAGGTGGAGCTGTGCGCGTTGCGCGGCATCCACATTCTTTCCATGAAGATTCCGTCCTTCGATATGGCGGAATACGATAAAATGATCGAAATTACCGATCGGGCAGGCGTCGTTTTTCAGGTTGAGCTGGAGCTGCACTACAATCCCGTGGTCATGCGCCTCAAGGAACTCAACCGCACGGGAGCCGTCGGAGAACTGGAATCCTTTGAAGCCACCAATATCACCCTGTCGCCCGTCTGGGCGTTTCCGTGGCAGGGCGTGCCGGAGAAAAGCTATGGCAGACGGGTTCCTCTGAAGGAGGGAGACTCCCGTTTCCGCGGCGGCGCGCTGTGCGACCATCCGCACATCTTTGACCTGATCCGGGAGATGACCGGAAGCGAATTCGATACGATTTTTGCACAGGCAGCGCCCAATATCCGCCCGGAGATCGAGGAAGAGGATATGCTGTCCGTAATCGGAAAGATGAAGAACGGTGTGGTGTTTCTGCTGGATCCCTCATGGTCGCGCAAGGAAGCAAAGCTGAAGGCGCCCGGACCCGGATGGGAGATCTTCCCCAAGCGCATGGAGGTCAACATCATGCTCAACGGAACGAAGGGAAGCATCCTGACCGATTGCTTCGGACCCAACATCTATCACAACGCCACTCCGGACGATAAGTATACGGTTCGCTATACCTACTTCGACGAGTGGATCGGACTCGTGGATGAATTCGTCGATTGCATCCGGAACGGAAAGACCCCGAAGATCAACCTCCGCTGGCACCGCAATACCATCGAGGCAATGAACGCCTGCTACGAGAGCATTGCCACCGGAAAAGCCGTGCATCTCTGAAAAGACAGTAAATTTTCGGTTCCGTTTCCGGCTCCCATCGGGGCGAAAAAAGTCCCATTTGTCATTTCATTCCGCTCCTATCGGGTGAAAAAAACAATTGTCATTATTCTTCCGGCTTCTGCCGGGCGAAGATTTTTGATCTACCTCATAGGGGCGGAGAGAATGTTTTCCGCCAGATACAGCTCCCATTCTCCGTCCAGACATTGGTTCAGACGATAGGGTTTCATAAAAATATCCTTTCTGTTTGCTTCCGCATTACGGATGTTTTTCCGCTTTTGCGGCATTTTCTGCGGCTTGCGCCGCACAGGAGAGCGCCGCAAAGTCTCCAAGTGTTTCCCCAAGCCCCGCCGGCACCACCCGGCAGACACAAAGGGACTCCGGCAACGCCTCCTCCCGGAGCCGGCGCTCCATCGAGGAAATCAGCAGCTCCGGTACGCGCGCAAAGATACTGCCGATGACAATGACCTCCGGATTCAGAACGTCCACCAGAATCGCAAGCGCCGCACCAAGCTTCTCTCCGCAGACCCGGAAGATCCGCTTTGCATCCGCATGTCCGGAAAGCGCAGCCTCTGCGATGCCTTTGGCACTGACCGAAGAAAGTGCGTTCACTGACGGGCAGTAGGAAACGGAACCGCCCTTTCGGAATGCGCGTTCCGCTGCGGTTCTGCCCATCGAGGCAATTCCGCCCCCGGAGCAGAACCCCTCAAAGGAACCGGACTTGCCGTAGCCGACCGGACCCGACGGAGCAAGTCGGATATGCCCGACCTCTCCCGCCATCGACGAGGTGCCTTCGTACAGCCGGTTGTTAAGAATCAGCCCGGCACCCATTCCGGTACCGAAGGTCAGAAAGACCATGTTCTCCGTCCCGCGACCGGCGCCCCATTTCCACTCTGCCAGAGCACAGGCATTGGCATCATTCTGAAGAACCGCGGAACAATCCCAGCGTCGCCGCAAAAACTCCGTGACCGGAACCGCATCCCATCCCGGAAGATTCGGCGGGGACAGAATCAGACCGCGCCGACAGTCCAGAGGACCACCGCAGGAAATACCGACCGCCGAAACATCCTCCGACATTTCCTCCGCCGCCCGGCACATCCGTAAAAGCATCTCCTCCGGCGGGATCGACAGATCCGTCGGCAGCACCTTTTTTTGAAGAATCCGCACCTGTCCGTCGCATTCTTCTCCTACCGTTACCGCACATTTTGTGCCGCCAATGTCAAATCCGATCATTGTCGAACCTCCTTGTAACGAAATTTTCATTCGCTTTTTCCGATTTTTTCTACCTCGTAGGAAACAGGCACAGTCTGCGCGGGGGCAACCCGCCCGTCCTAAGAAATTTGCATAACCATTCCGGCGGCATTTCCCCCGCCGGATTTTATTTTTCTTTTATAATACGGTTCATTATGATAAATTGAACAATCGGATGCGTCCGTCGGTACCTCTCCCCAATCTGCCACGCCCCCCTTACAAACGGGCGGGTTGACCCCGCCCATACTGAGGTAAGAGAAAATCGGAATGCCTGTGCACCGCCGGAAAAATTGTTTTTTATCCCGGCATTTTTCATTTCGGTTTGACATTTTTTCGGAAAAGGAATGAAAGCCGAACATGCCCACGGCAATCAGCATAGATTTTTATCCAAGGGGCGTTTACCCCAAAGCCTTCTCCAGTGGGAGAAGGTGTCAGCCGAAGGCAGACGGATGAGGTGTGAACTGTATCATGGAATTTTTGCCGTTTTGCAAAATGATAACTTCCCATTCCGCTTCCGGCTCCTGCCGGACAAAAAATCTCCTCTGTTTCCGCAATTCTATTGTACCGCTTTTTACCGCCTCCGTAAATGCTTTTTTTGCGGAGAAATGTTGCATTTCTTTCGGTGATATGATAAAATAGAAGAAGAACAGAACCCAAAGGACGCTTCGGAAGGGGACCAAAATGGAAATTCTGAAAGAGAAAGAAACCATACCGGATCATTTCCTGTGTGCAGAGGAACGCCTGTGGGAACGGGCATACCCGGCACACGGACACGATTTTTTCGAATTGGAATATATCCTTTCCGGCACCGGAGCCTATGAGATCGACGGCGTATGCTACCGGATTGCACCGGATACCGTGTTTCTGATGACTCCGGCACGGATTCACTCCGTCAACGGCATCGGGTGCCGGGCAATCAACGTTTCTTTCAGCGGAGCATTTTTCCGGGAGAAAGCCGGCTTTGCATTGCTCAGTGATCAGGCACCCCCAAGCATTCCTCTTTCGCAAAAAGAGGATATAACGCTTTTGCGGGAACTTTTGCGGGAGCTGATTGCCGTGCAGACGACGGAGCGGGAATACGCGACGCTCTTGTTGCGTTGTGTTCTGCAAAAGCTGGCACGGAACGTAAGCGTCACAAAAACAGAAGCAAAACCGCTTTCCGGGTATCTGCGCGAAACGCTGATTTTCCTGTCCGAAAATTTCCGCAGACCGCTGACCCTCGGGGAAACCGCAGCAAAGGCAGGACTTTCCCGCGCGTATTTCAGCAACCTGTTTTCCGGACAGACCGGAATTCCGTTCAAAACATATCTGGACAACCTGCGCTTTTCTTATGCCTGTAAACTGCTGATTCTCACGGAACTGACGGCAGGAGAGATCTGCACCCGCTCCGGATTTGAGGATTATGCCAACTTTATGAGACGCTTCCGATGCCGCTACGGAATGTCGCCCATGACCTACCGGCGAACACACGCCGCGTCCCGGAACGGGACATAAAAAACGAAAAACGACTAAAACCACCAAAGAACAACCGGGAAACCAGACCGGGGAAGGAACTGCCAATGAAGAATGAAACTTACACAATCCGGAAAATCACTTCGGCAGATGAAACGGATTTTATGGAAATGAGCCGGGAATTTTATGCCTCAGATGCGGTTTTACACGAGATTGACCCCGCATTTCACCGTGCCGCCTTTGAGGAGCTGATGCGCTCCGATGCCTATCTGGAGGCTGTTATTTTCACGGTCGGAAATGTTCCCGCCGGGTACGCCCTGCTCAATAAGACCTTCAGCCGCGAGGCGGGCGGCATTACTGTATGGCTGGAGGAGCTGTATCTCCGCCCGGCGTATCAGGGCAAGGGGATCGGGAGCGGATTTTTCCGGTGGATGGAAGCGCATTTTCCGGCGGCAAGATATCGGCTGGAGGTCGAACCGGACAACCGGCGTGCCGCGGCGCTCTACCGCAGAATGGGATATTCCGAGCTTCCGTATCTGCAAATGGTCAAGGATCGCGGAGAAGAGAAAACGAAATAAGTTACAACCGGAAAGCAAAGCGAAAAAACGAAGAATGCAGAGGAGACGGGAACATGAAAGGATTTGAGAAAGTCAAAAAGAATTTCGGCTTCGGATGCATGCGCCTGCCGATGAACGGAGATCAGGTGGACAAAGCCGCTTTCACTGACATGGTTGACCGGTATATGACGGCGGGCTTCAATTATTTTGATACGGCGCGGGTCTACATCGGCGGACAGAGCGAGACCGCCATCCGCGACTGCGTCACGGCACGTTACCCGCGCGAGAGCTTCGTACTGGCGGATAAGCTTTCTTCCCTGTTTGAGAGGGAAGAGGACATCCGGCCGCTGTTTGAAAGCCAGCTGGCATCCTGCGGCGTGAAGTATTTTGATTTTTATCTGATGCACGCACAAAACCGGAACAACTTCGTCAAATACTGCCAATGCCGTGCCTACGAACAGGCATTTGAATTGAAAAAGGAAGGAAAAATCCGTCACGTCGGACTTTCCTTCCATGATACCGCCGATATTCTGGACAGGATTCTGACCCAATATCCCGCGGTGGAGTTTGTGCAGATTCAGCTCAATTACATCGACTTTGAAGACCCCTCCGTGCAGTCCCGCAAATGCTACGAGGTCTGCCGCCGGCACGGAAAACCCGTCATCGTCATGGAACCGGTCAAAGGAGGAACACTCGCCAACCTGCCAAAGGAAGCGGAGTCGGCTCTGCATGCACTGGGGGACGGCTACAGCCCGGCAAACTACGCCATCCGCTTTGCGGCAGGCTTTGAGGGAATCCTCACCGTGCTGTCCGGTATGAGCAATGTGGAGCAGATGGAGGACAATCTCCGCTGTATGAAGGAATTCCGTCCGCTGAATGCGGAGGAAAAACGCGCGATCGCGCACGTCGGTGCCGTATTAAAGGGAAAGCACCTGATTCCGTGTACCGCGTGCCGCTATTGTACGGACGGCTGTCCGCGGCACATCGCCATTCCGGATCTGTTTGCCTGCCTGAATGCAAAGCAGATTTATCAGGAGCGGAACGCCGATGCCGAATACAGGAGCATCACCGCAGAAAAGAGCGGAAAAGCTTCCGCTTGCATCGGATGCGGAAAATGCGAAAAAGCCTGCCCACAGCATCTGCCCATCCGGGAACTGCTCCGGGAAGCCGCAAAGGAATTCGAATCGGACGGAAGCCGGAAATAAGACAGAGGATTCGGAAACGACCGCAAGAAAGGAAAAAATGATGACCGATCTGGAACTTGCCATCCAAGCCCTTGAAGCACATACCATCGTCCTTTGCAAAAAAGGAGAACTCCTTGTAAGCGACCGGCACGGCGTCGCACCGATGCTGGATTTTCTCCGGGAGGGACACGACCTTTCCGGTTACAGCGTCGCCGACCGTGTGGTCGGGAAGGCGGTTGCCATGCTGTTCTGCCGGGCGGGTATTCGCGAAGTATATGCAAAGACCGTCTCCGAAGGAGGGGAAGCCTACCTGACCGCACATGGCATCCCTGTCCGGTATGAGACCCGCACCGCACGGATTCTCAATCGCGCGGGCACCGGTCCCTGCCCGATGGAAGCGGCAGTCCGTGATACCGATGACATGGAGGAAGGTTATTTGCGCCTCACTGCAAAGCTGGAGGAAATGAGAGCGCAGAAACCGACCGAACCGTCCGCCCACAGCTAAAACAATCAAAAACGCACAAAGTAAATG
>CAKSPO010000054.1 GCA_934481515.1 uncultured Eubacteriales bacterium | reverse complement strand
GTCACAAGTCCGTTGTTTACGGACTTGTGACAGCGGGCTGCCTTCGTTTTTTTGCCATCCGCACATAAGAGGACACGCTTATTCGCCCGATGCCCTGCGTTGTCCATGAAAATGGGCTTTTCTGTTCCCGCCGTCATTTTTTGATATAAAAATTTTAACCCGGACAGCAACTGTCCGGGTTTGTTTTTAGAATGGTGTCGGAACGGAGGTGAGGATGCTGTGGGGACTGCCGAACGAAGATATGAAATGATGCAGGTTCTGTGCCGACGCAGACATGAAACGATGCGCAAGCTGGCGTCTGAGTTCGGCGTTTCTGTCAGAACAATTCAGCGGGACATTGAAGCATTGAGCAGAACGGTTCCTCTCTATACGCAACCCGGAAAATACGACGGCGGTGTGTATGTTGTGGAGGGTTATTCCATGGATCGGATGTATATGACGGATGCGGAGCTTGGTGTTCTGCAAAAATTATATACGGTTGCCGACAGATGCCCTTCCCTCCTTTCAGAGGACGAAAAGAAGCTACTCCGACTTCTCATCCTGCAATATTCCAAGCCGAAAGCGAAAAATACACCGGAAGCTTACTTGTGAAGAAAACGGCAAAAAAACGTTTCTGCTTTTCCTCTGTTCCGAAAAAACGATATCGGTATTCCGGAATCCGGCAGTCGGGGACTGCCGGATATTTTTTATCTTCACCGCAGATTTCGAAAAAAAACAACATCTCTTTTTTTAACCCGGACAGCAGCTGTCCGGGTGACGTTTTAGAATAGCGGCGGAAGGAGAAGATGAGAGTCGGAATGCCCCCTGAAAAACCGGCAGAAGAAAGGCTGGGACAGGATCTGTTTCCGCTCAAAAATTCCTTATTGCAGGAAGCGATCTGTTCTGCCGCGGTGCGGAGCTTGCATGGTACCGGGCGCTGCGGTACTCCTGCCTTCCGCAAAAAAACAGGAAAGGATTTTTTATGAAAGAAAAAGAAAAACAATTTTTTAAAGCATTGTGCAGATTCAGGGATCCGTTTCCGGATCCTTCTCTGACGGAATCTGCCACACCGGAAGTGCTCGGTCATCTTTTCTTTAACCGGATGCCGGGCATTGCCTACGGTGTGCTGCGGGAAAACGGCCTTCTCGGAATGGTCAACCGGGAATTTCGTAACTCTCTCGGTGCCGCGTATGAGCAGAATCTTCAAAAAAACGAAAGCTTCGGAAAATGCGTTGCGATGCTTTCCGGACTTCTTGTGCCGTGTGATTGCAGATTTGCCATGCTGAAGGGTGCTTATCTGTGTGCGCATTATCCGGACGGTGGTTACCGAACCGCCAATGATGTGGATCTGTTGCTCTCTCCAAACGATGTTACCGAGGTCGGGAATCTTCTCTCGCTTGCCGGATTCCGGCAGGGAAACGTCCGAAACGGCAGATTTGTTCCTGCAGGTCGGGCGGAAATTATTGAATCCAGAATGACGCGCGGAGAAACGATCCCCTACATCAAAGAAGTAAATCTTCCGTTTATGAAATTTTTCGAAGTGGATCTCAATTTCTCTCTGGACTACAAGAACAACCTGCGTGATCCCGTTCCGGAGCTGCTCCGGCACGCCTGTATCAAGCAGGAAAAGGGGCTTTCGGTTCCCACGCTCAGTGATGCGGATTTCTTTCTGCACCTCTGTGCGCATCTCTACAAAGAGGCGACGACCCTGCCGTGGATCGCGCTGCGCAGAGACATGACGCTGTACAAATACTGCGACATTTATCTGCTTCTTTCGGAAATGACCAAAACGCAACTGCGAACCGTTTTTTCAAGAGCCTCGGCGCTTGGCATGGAACGGATCTGTGCCTATACCATTCTTGAGGTGCTGGAGTTCTTCGGTGCGGATCATCCGTTGGCATACAGCATGTCACGCGTGATTCTGGCGGACGATCCGGACTTCCGTCTCCGGGTGATTTCTCCAAAAAAGCAAAAAATTCTGCGGTATCGCACCGCCGATGTCACCGATCGTTTTTTTATGGAATCGAGAATGGAGGATCTGGAGGAGGTGGGCATGAATGAAAGCACTTGAAATGCGAAAAAACGAAACGCCCGGCTTTCTTTTCACCTTTTGCGGGCTGGACGGTTGCGGAAAAACCACGATGCTGAACCGGCTGAAAAAGGATCTGGAAAAGAGCCGCCGGCTTTTTATCACCAAGCAGCCGACCGGCGCCGTCCGCACCTCCGCAATCTTTCGCACTTATATGGACTGCCCCGATCATACTGCATTTGATTACCGCAGTCTTTCCCTGCTTGCGGCAAGCGACCGTCTGCAGCACGGCAGCAAGGTCATCGAGCCGGAGCTGGAGTGCGGCACGCTGGTGCTCAGCGACCGGTACTTCTATTCCTGCCTTGCAAATCTCCGCGCACGGGGATTTGAGGCAGACGAGTGGATTTATGACATTGCAAAATCGGTCATTCGCCCCGACGCCGCCTTCTTTTTCGATCTTCCCGTGGAAGAAGCGGTTGCGCGAGTACGTCGTCGCCCGGAAGAGAAGGATCGCTATATTGACATGGAACTGCAATACCGGCTTCGGGAGGAGTACATCAATATCTGCAATTCCAACGGCGGCATTCTGATCTCTACGCTGCAGCCGGAGGAGGAGTGTTACGGGAAGGTAAAAAACACGGTAAAGGAGGTGCTTCAAATTGAAAATTTTTGATCGGGTAGCCGATTTATTGTCCGGGCTAAGTGGGGTCAGGGAGATTTCTCCCGCGCAGAAGCTCCGGGAGGATCTCGGTCTTGACAGCTTCCGGATGGTATCGCTTCTGGTATCGCTGGAGGATACGTTCCGGATCGTACTGGAGGAATCCGACATGAACCCGTTTGACCTGATTCAGGTGTGGCAGGTGGTTCGCCTTGCGGAAAAATATACCGGTGGTGACAGCGATGAAGAAAACGAAAAAGAAGGTTGAGCTTCCGCTCGTCGAGCCGTTGTACAGCACCTATCATTATCAGGGAACCGCCACCGCCGTTCTCGGAAGCAATCCTTCCGTCCGGAACTGGTATCTCAATCAGGCGGTAAGCCTGACCTGCACGCGGAAGTTCCTGAACGGGTTTACAACGCCGCAGATCATGGTTTCCGGTGCGGAATGGGGAGACAATCCGCATCTTGATAAAAAATCCTACAACATGCAGTTTCTGGGAGGATATACGCATACGGTCATCCGGAATCTGCTGGATGCCGGGTATTATGTCTCCTTTAACGGGATTGACGATTTTTATGTAGAAGGAAAGAGCTGGTATCGCGAACGTCACTTCCGGCATGATGGCTGTATCTGCGGTTATGATCAGGAGGAAAAAACCTATACCATCTATGCCTATGACAAAAGCTGGATTTACCGGACGTTCCGAACGCCGCAGAAAGCCTTTGATGCCGGTCGGAAAGCGGAGTTCAAAAAAGGAATTTACGGAAACATCTGCGGTATCAAGCCAAAGGCAGACCGGGTTGCGTTCGCACCCGAAACCGCGCTGAAAAAGATTGCGGAATATTTGGATTCCGACATGGAAAAGTATCCGGAAGCCGCGGAAGGGGTCGTATCCGGCATTGTTGTGCATGACTACATTGCCATGTACCTTGACAGGCTCATTGACGGCTCTGTTCCCTATGAAAAGATGGATCGCCGGGTATTCCGCATGATCTGGGAGCAGAAAAAGGTGATGCTGGAGCGGTTGGAACGGATCGAAGAAGCACTGCATTGCGGCAACGCGGTCAGCATTTCTTATCGTTCGGTCGTCCGCGAGGCGGACAACTGCCGGTTCCTTTACGCCGCCCACCATATGAAACGGAGGGATTCGCTTCTTCCGGCAATCCGGGAAAAGCTGTTGACTCTGAAGGCGAATGAACAGGAGTTTTTGCATACGCTTCTGCGGCAATGGAAAGGAGAAGAAACAACATGAATCTTTGGGAATTTATCAGGGAGCATCTGCTCAAAAATTCCGAACAGCGGATCTGTGAAAACGAAGCCTCGCTTTCCTTTGAGGAAGCGGCGATATGGGCAGAGAAATTTTCCGGAAGGCTGCGCGGTATTTCATGCTGTGCCATTCTCTGCACATCGGAAATGGCTGCCGCCATGGCTCTGCTTGCCTGCTTTGCCGCAAAGGTCACGGCGCTTCCCCTGTCGATGCGGTACGGTGAAGCACACTGCAAAAAGATTCTTGATGCGGTTGATCCGGATGCCATCCTTACGGACGCCGGAGGAGGCTGGAATGTGTGCCTGCTCAAAGGCAGCCGCTACCGCTCTCCCAAGTTCCCTCCTGCTCTGATTATGTGCACTTCCGGTACGACCGGAAAGCCGAAAGGGATCATGCTCGGTGAGCGCAGCATCCGGACAAACGTGTCTGACATTGCGGAGTACTTTGAAATGGATCGGAGCGACACCATTCTGATTGCCCGTCCGCTATATCACTGTGCCGTGCTCACCGGGGAATTTCTCACGGCGATTGTAAGAGGTGCAAAAATCCGTTTTTATTCCGGTCCGTTTCATCCCGCAAAGATGGCGGAGCTGATCGGGGCACATCAGATCAGTGCATTTTGCGGAACGCCGACCTTGCTCTCCCTGATGGCGCGGCTTCAGCGGAAACCGTCGGCAAATGTGCCGAAGCACATTTGCATCAGCGGTGAGTGTATGAGTGCCGATACAGGTCGGAATATCCGAGCGGCGTTTCCGAAAAGCAGAATTTATCATATTTACGGTCTTACCGAAGCCTGTCCGCGTGTCAGCTATCTTCCGCCGGAGTTCTTTGACGATTTTCCCGATTGCGTGGGGGTTCCGCTGAAATCGGTCTCTGTCCGGGTGTTGCGGCGCGACGGGAAGCCCTGCCGCAAGAACGAAGAAGGCATTCTTTTTGTAAAGGGTGACAATGTCATGTCCGGCTATTACCGGGATCCGGAAAAAACGCAGGCGGTTCTGAAGAACGGCTGGTTGCGTACGGGAGACGTCGCGCTCATCAACGACAGAGGCTTTCTGAAAATCCGCGGCAGAGAGGATGACCTGATCATCCGGGCGGGAATGAACATCTATCCCGCGGAAATTGAAGGTACGCTCAAGGAGGATGCAAGGGTCAAAGAGGTTCTGGTTTACGGATTCCGGGATTCGTTCGGAATGCAGATCGGAATGAAGATCGCGGGAGATTTTTCTTCGGCGGACGAGGTAAAGCGGCTCTGCATCGGGGCGCTTCCCTCTTTCTGCGTTCCCTCTTCCGTTGAGCTTTTGGACGAGCTTCCGAAGAACGGCTCCGGCAAAATCATCAGAGGAGGTAGTCCGGCATGACAGAGTATGAAAAGAAGCTGCTTCTCTCACGGGAAGAATACAGCTGTCTTGCAGAGCTGTTCCGGAAGAATGATCCGCTACAGGAAGTGTCCGTTGTCAGGCAAACCAATTATTATTTTGACACGGATGACCTTCTGATGAACCGAAGGGGCATCACCTGTCGCATCCGTCTGAAAAACGGGATCCTGAGCGCAATCATGAAGCAGCATTTTCCGGTCAACGGATACAGCACGGAGACCGAAGCGGAAATCTCCGGCGGTCTTTTGCACAATGCGTTTACCGGAATGGGTCTGAAACTTCAGGGAGAGCTTCTGACGGAGCGCTACCGGATTTTCACTTCCGAGGGACTTGATGCCGTGCTCGACAAAAACAGCTACCTTGGGTATACCGATTATGAGCTGGAAATTGAATATGTACCGGCACAGGAAAAGAACGCTTCGGCATTCCTGCAGCGTGTCTGCGGTCTGCTTTCCCGTCAAACAAACGCGTCGGAGGAAGTCCTGAGCAAATCCGGCAGATTTTTTGAAAGAAAAGCGCTTCTTGCAAAAGAAAAAGCAGGAGGCTCTCAATGAATCCGCTTCTTGGAAAAATCACGGAACTCAGGCAAGGTGCACCCCTCCTCCCTGACCGTCAGAACAAAAACCGTTATCGGATTGTCTCGACAGAGCCGGACGGCAGCAAAACCGCTTACTGTTTTGCGTCTCCCATCTATCATTACAAAACAAGAAAATTGGTGGACGTGAGCTTCCGCTTTTTGGACGGTGCCGCGCACGCAACGGGAAGCAATGCGGAAATTACGGTTTCGGACCGTATCAGTCTGAAAAGCGATGAGGGGCGTTGTTCCGTTTCGCTCCCCGCCCGCATTTCCCGTGCTTCGGAAAACGAACTTGTTTGCGGTAACACGCGAATCTATCCGACGGTCAACGGCGTTGCCATCCGGAGTCTTACGAGCGGAACGGAAGGAGTGACTTTTACGTTGGAAACAGACAGATCTTTTTTGAATATCCGTGCCAACGACAAATATGTCGCTCTGATGCAGGATCGGTTTTGTCCCTTCGTTGTGATATCGTGCATCGGGACGTCGAACTCCGGCGGATGCATCATCGCTCCGGCGAAAATTTCTTACCAAAAAAATTCGGATCGGAGCTACACCGTATCCGTAGTTCCCTGCTCTCCGCTCGGAACATCCGTTTTGTTTGAGATCAACCTGTACGAAGCCAAGCTGTTCCGCGATACGACGGTGGAAAGTCACCATCCGAAGGTCAACAATGTGTTCGGCAGTGTCGGCTTCATCGGAACCACAAAAGAATTCGGAGAGCAATGGCTGTACTCTTTTCCGGATGTGACAAAAACGGAGGACCTTGGCGACAGGAAGCTCTTACGCGCCGTGCTTTACCTTCCTCGGCTGAACACTGCAGCAACAAAGCTGTCCGCCTTCGGACTCCGGTCCCGGTTTTGCAGCTTCGGTTCGACATGGAGCAACCGGATTGCGGAAACGGAAGTGCTCTCGGATGCCCGGATGACGGATCGGTTTCTGCGTCTGGATCTGACACCGGTTTTGTCCGACCAGTACGGAAGACTGACCGGAAGCAATGGGTTTATTCTCAGGTCGACAGCGAAGGAGACCGGATTTTCCGTCATTCCGACCGGCGACAGCTATTTTATTCCGCAGATTCTTGAAATCAATTACAGATAGGAGAAAAACAATGAAGAAAAATCAAAATAAAAGTCCGGATTCCGCAATGACTCCGGACCTTCTTCCCGCATCCGCCGGAGCTCCGGAAGAGCCGGAGCGGGGAGAGTACCTGGATGAAGGTACATATGAAGAGCTCAGATACGACAGCAAATGCATGTCGTGCGCACACTGGAACGGAAGCAAGTGCTGTGTCCATAAGAAGGTGTGCGACTACCGGTTTTACAAGGATTGTTAACTTCAAATAAGAAAGGAAATAAAAATGGAAAAAGAAACGATGAACGGGACGGAAGAAATCTATCTTGCCCCGGAAGAAAAAACAGAGGAAAAAGAAAGCGTGTCGGCTCCTGCATCGGAGGTTTCAGAGAAAACCTCTGCTACGGAAGCAACGGATTTTTCCTGTCCTCCCAAGAGGCTGGAGGAAATTCCGGAATTGCGCGGAAGCAACCGAAAGGTCTTCCGCATGAGCGACGGAACCGAACAGGCGGTATTTTCGCCATCCGACATCCATGTGTTTGACGAAAAGACCCAGACCTTTGAGGAACCGGAAACCACGCTGACAGAAGAGGCGGACGGCAGGCACTTCACATGCGGAAAAAACCGCTTTGTTGCAAGATTCAGCCGTGAAGAAGAAAACGATGACATTTTCTCCATCGAAAGCGGCATGCACAAGGTGAGCGTATGCGCCAGAAAGAACCTGAAGAACAGAAACAAGGGTGTAAAACCGCAGCTGAACCGAAGGAGTGCGGAAGGAATTGCTCCGGCAGATGTTCTGACCTACTCCGGAGTGGAAGCCGGGGCGGATTATGAATATGCGGTCAAGGGAGACGGAGTGAAGGAAACCATTGTGGTAAAAAGCCCTGCCGCAATCTATCACTATCCGTTTGTTCTGAACTGCGAAAACGTGACCGCCCGGTTTGATGAAGCCGCAAAGCGGGTTGCCTTTGTAAGCAACGAGAGCGGCGAAGAGGTGTTCTACATCCCTGCGCCCTTTATGACGGACGCGAACGGAGCGGACTCCGATGCGGTCAGTTACGAGGTAACGGCAAACGAGAAAGGGGTAACACTTCTGACCGTGATGGCGGATGCGGAGTGGATCAATGCTCCCGAGCGTGCGTTTCCCATGGCGATTGATCCGGAACTCCGGATTTCCGGCAGTGCCGGAATGACGACCTACAGCTGGAAAAACGGCGTCATGTCTGGGGGCAACCGTCACACGATCGGCGCGATCGGTACCTGTGCAAGCGGTACCTGCACGGAAGCCGGACGGATGTACCTGGAATTTACCATGCCGACGCTTCCGCGCAATCCGCGGATCAGGAAGGCAGAGCTTCAGTTCTTCCAGGACACCTCCTCTCAGGCGGAAACTCCCCTGCCCCTGCTTGGGCTGTATGAGGTGACGGAGCCGATCCGGATCGGAGAATATACGCCGGGCGCGAAATATGAACCGATTGATTTTGCAAGGATGCAACGCTACCATTGGAAGGACGGAGAAGTGGTCAACTATGTCTTTGACATTACCGAATTCGTTGACCGGCTCAGCAAGGGCGAAAATGTCAGTCCCCGGCTGGTTCTTCGTGCGATGGAGGAACAGGGGTTGCGGAACAGCATTACCCTCTACGGCAGTACCGCAGGCGACGCCTTTTCGCCGAAAATTCTTGTGACCTACGAGTCCGGCTATGGGATAAACACCTCCTACCGCACCCACTCCCATGACCTTGGCAGATTCGGACGCGGCTTTGTGGATCTTTCCTGCGGGAACCTGATGTTTGAATCCGAGGATTTTGCATGGGCGGGCAATCGGCTGCCGCTGACGCTGAAGCATTTTTATAACAGTGCTCTCTCCGATAGGACTTTCAGGGGCGATCCGGGAATCGGACTGCACACCACCGATTTCGCTATGAATCCGGGCTACGGCTTCCGTCTGAACCTGATGCAGAGCGTTGTTGCCGCTGACTTCCGGCATGACGGAGCATCCCATCAGGGATATATATATACGGACGAAAACGGCAACGAAACCTATCTGAAGGAAAGCAGCAAAACGGTTTCCTGCAGCAGCGGTTCGCAGTGCTACAGCCTCTTTGAGGATGTCAACGGAGGGGATCTCCTTTACGATCCCGAACGGCGCACGCTGAAGCAGGGAGACCGGACCAGCTATTTCGATGTCGTCGGAAGACTGTCTCAGGTGATTGACGCGGCAGGAAACTGCATGCGGATTGTCTATGACGGGACGAACGGCAAAATTTCCTCCGTCACCGACGGAGCCGGAAGAAAGTTTGAATTCGGTTATGGTTCCGGCGAAAAGCTGACCTGCGTCAAGGCTCCCGACGAAACCATTATCACGTATTCCTATACGGACAACAGGCTGACGGGCATCACCTATCCCGGCGAAAAAAAGGTGAGCTTCACTTACTCCTCTGCAGGAAAGCCGGCGAGCGTCACGCTCCGGGATGCCGACGGACTGCAGGTATACCGGGTTGCTTACACCTTCACCGGCGACCGGGTGACCTCGGTTTCCGAGTACGGCTCCGACGACAGTGCCGGCGTGAAAACCGTATACAACTATTCCGTTGCGGCGGCAAGAACCGTCGTCACCACCACGGAGCCGAAGGATACAAACGAGGGAGAGGTCAGCGACAACGTCATTACCACAACCTACTGCTTTGACAGTGAGGGGAACGTCGTCAGCGAATACGTTCACTCTGCCGACACCGGCAATGCCGGCGGAAACGGCGGAGAAAGCGAAATCCGTCCGGGCTCCGGAAACGGCGGAACCACCCTGGTCAGCAACGCCAACAACCTTCTGATCGGTCACGGCTTTTCTTCCCCGGATGCATGGTCCGAAATGCCCTGCAACTGCGACGATCTGACCGTCCGCACCGAATCCAACGAGAGCAATGCAAAATTCGGAAGAACCTGCCTCTGCATCCGCTCCAACAACTCCGCCTGTCCGGAAAACGGCATTTATCAGGACACCTGGTTTCTTTCTGCCGGCTCGTATGCGTTTTCTGCCTATCTCCGCGTCTTTTCGAAATTCTACGGGACGACTTCCCCAGGCGTATTTCTCCGTGTTACCGACACCTCCGGCAACGTTCTCGGAGAAAGCGAGCACCTCCGCGATACGGGTGGTGAATACACCCGGCTGATTGTTCCGGTGGTTCTGAATCAGGGACAAAGCGTGCAGGTACAGATTCTTGTCAACGGGCGCGGTGGCGTCTATGTGGACGCGGCGCAGCTGGAGGACAACCCCTATGCCAACGCCTACAACCTTCTGGAAAACGGCAGCTTCGAGCGTGACGGGGTTGCGTGGGAGAAGTCCGCTGAAGGGCTCTGTTATGTGAACAACAAGAGTTTCCATGACAA
>CAKSPO010000053.1 GCA_934481515.1 uncultured Eubacteriales bacterium | reverse complement strand
CAAGCAGCCGCCAGTGCCTTGATGCCCGTTCCGGTAAGTCCGTTTTCGGCGTAACATTCAAAGCATTTTTTCATGAGCTCTTCTTTCTTTTCATTATGCTGTTGTTGTGTTGTTTTCATAGATTCTCCCGTCTAATCATAACTGATTGATTATTATTATATCATAGGCTCAAAGAAAAAACAATAGACAAATTGCTTTTTCGGTACATTTTAAATGGTCGCTGAAATTTCGCCGATTCTCCGCATGTTCTTCATGTCCCTGACAAACCGATGATATTGTACTGTCCCTGATACAGTAAGTATGAAATGCTCTGTTTATGCCTGTTTAAAAAACGGTTGCAGAATCATTTGCAACCGTTTTGTATGAATTCGCTGTTTCTTCCGCCCTGTGGATAGGCGTTGTCAGGCACAAATTCTCTTTTTTCGTAAATTGCAAAAAATTCCTGTTTTCGGTTGCCGGATGGTTCTCCTCGGAAAGCCCGGTACAGGAACTATTAAAATAACAATTGACGGAAGCCTCCGCGCCGGCAAAAAAACGAAGAGCTGTTAAAAACGTGATGTTTTTAACAGCTCTTTCCGCTTTTTTCTCCGCGCCCGCACGTCTGCGGCGATGGTTGTTCTCACAAACCGATCTCCCCGCCGTTTCTGCGGACAAATGGATGCGGCACGCCTTTTATTCTCAGTGGGTAAGGAAAAACATTGCAATGAACAGCGCCGTAATCACCCACGTGCCGATTTTGATCTCTTTGATCTTTCCGGAGAACGCCTTGATCGCCACATAAGATAGCAATCCGAACGCGATACCGTAAGAAATATTATAGGTGAACGGCATCATGGCAATGGTAAGGAATGCCGGAACCGACACGGAAACATCCTTCCAGTCGATTTCTTTGACGCTTCCCATCATCAGAACACCGACATAAATCAGTGCGGCTCCGTAAGCGTACGCCGGAATCAGCTTGGCAATCGGGGCAAAGAACAGCGCAACGACGAAAGCGGCAGAAGTCACAAGAGAGGTCATGCCGGTCTTTCCGCCGGCGGCAACGCCCGCAGAGGATTCAACAAACGTCGTTACGGTAGAAGTTCCGAGAACCGATCCGGTGCAGGTGGCAACGGCGTCCGCCATCATCGCCTTGTTCATGTTCGGAACCTCCGCCTCTCCCTTGTCGTTCTTGACAAGCAGGTCACCGCCCCGGCAGGCGCCGTACAGCGTTCCCAGGGTATCAAACATATCCACCATGCAGAACGCCAGTGCCGTCGTGATAAAGAGAATGACAAGCCCGCCGACGGAATGACCGTCCGCGCTGAGATAGCCGGAAAAATCAAAGCCCTCCGTAAACACCTTTCCGAAGGATTCGGAAGCAAAAGAAGCAAACGGCTGAACGGGATTGAACGAAAAGTTCTTTGCAAATCCGTCATAGAATCCGTCAACCGTGCATCCGAGGAGATAATACAGCGCGGTTCCGCCGAGAATTCCCCAAAGGATTGAGCCATTGATCTTCCGGCAGGACAGAATTGCAATCAGCAAAAGAGAAAACACAGCGACCAACAGCGGCATGACAGATGCCCAGCCGACGCCGCCAAGGAGATTGAACGATGCCAGCGTAACGCCGGTGGAAGCGCTCGGAATCACAAGCTTTGCATCCTGCAATCCCAGAAAAGCGATGAACAGACCGATGCCTGCCGGAATGGCGGTCTTGACGACGGGCGGAATGGCATCAAAAATAATCTTGCGCAGTCCGGTAGCGGTCAGCAGTACAAAAACAAGACCATCAATCAAAACAAATACAAGTGCGTTTGCGTAAGAAAATCCGAGCGTCAGGCAAACCGTATACACAAAGAAGGCGTTGAGCCCCATGCCGGGTGCCTGTGCCAGCGGCAGATTGGACAAAAGACCGATCAATACCGTTCCGATGATAGCGGAAAGCGCCGTCGTAACGTACATGGCGTCAAACGATACCGAGCCGAGCGTTTCAAACATTCCCGCGTTGACAACAAGAATGTACGCCATGGCAAGGAAGGTGGTCAGTCCCGCAATGATCTCTGTTTTGAGAGACGACCCCATTTGGGTGTAGTGGAACTTCCTGTCCCAAAAGGAAGTGCTTTGGTTTGTGCTACTGCTTTTCATAATCTGTTCCTTTTCCGATAAATGATTTTCGGGGATGCGCCGTTTTTCACAGAAGACTCCGCAGATGCCCCCGCGGAGACGATTGACATAAGGACATGGCTTCCGTAAAGTATCCTGTCGAAAAACAGAACAAGTATATCACCGAAAGGCGGTTTTGTCAAGCACTGATCGTACTTCCCTGCAGATATTTCGGATATTCACGCAGAAGTCAGGAAAGAATTCTGAAGGAAACCTTGAAAAAGTGCCGGAAATGCAGTATACTGAAACCATTCTGTTCCTTTTACCAGGCACGCAGGAGGAACCGATTTATGACTACCGAACGCATCACCGATCCCTGCCACCCGCTGTACCGGGAAGCCATGAAGCTTTATGCCATCAGCTTTCCCGCACATGAGCAGCGGGAACCGCTTTCTCAGTCCCGGATTCTAAGAGACAGCGCCTATCACTTTGACGTCGTCCTGGACGGCGACACCTTCATCGGAAAAATTCTGTACTGGGAGGTATCCGGTGCCCTGTATATTGAGCACTTCTGTGTTTCCCCTTCCCTGCGGAACCGGCACTACGGGCAAAAAATCCTCACCGCACTGCAAAAACAACCGCTGATTTTTGAGAATGACCCTCCCACCGATGCCACTTCCCTGCGGCGGAAAGGTTTTTACGAGCGTTGCGGATTCGTTGCCAATCCGTTCCGGCGCATCCATCCGCCCTACCACCGGAAAAATGCCGGGCACGAGCTGATTCTCATGAGTTTTCCAGACACGCTGACGAACGCGGAATTCCAAAACTTTCGTGAGTTCCTGCAAAACACAGTCATGAAAGAGGCGTACTGAAAAGGAACGCCAAGGCAGGCAAAAAACATGCATCAGCCGAAGCAGAACAGCACCGGAAGCTTTCCATACAAAGAGTGCGGCAGAAAAACATCCGTTTTTCTGCCGCACTCTTCTGTTCTCCCGGATTCTTCCCTGCCGGAAGTCACAACATGCCGTGCGGAGTCGGTTCCGCCATCTCCGGATCAATAATTTTCCGCGCGGATTTGAAAATAGCTCTGCGGGTGATTGCAGACGGGACAAGCCTCCGGAGCGGCAGTTCCCACTACAATGTGACCGCAGTTGCGGCACTCCCAGATCCGGACGCCGCTCTTTTCAAACACCTGCACATTTTCCACATTGGAAAGCAATGCGCGGAAGCGCTCCTCGTGGTGGCGCTCAATGGCGGCAACCAGCCGGAACCTGTGTGCAAGCTCCGGAAAACCTTCCTCCTCGGCGGTCCTGGCAAAGCCTTCATACATCTCCGCCCATTCAAAATGCTCTCCTTCTGCGGCGGAAAGCAGATTGTCGGCAATGTCTCCGATGCCGCCAAGCTCCCGGAACCAAAGCTTTCCGTGCTCCTTCTCATTTTCCGCCGTTTCCAGAAACAGCGCGGCAATTTGCTCAAATCCCTGTTTTTTTGCGACGGATGCAAAATAGGTATACTTGCTGCGCGCCTCCGACTCCCCCGAAAATGCCGTCCGGAGATTCTTTTCGGTCTGTGTTCCCGCATACTTGTTTTCTTTCATTCCAATTCTCTCCTCCCGTCTTTGTGCCCGCTGCTTGGAAAGATAAACCTTTCAAAGCAGATGGCAAAACGTCACTATCTTCGGATATTTTTTCCGCTCTTGCTCCATTCTATTCCTTTTTACCGGAAATGATCCGTCGGGTTTCGCTTTTCCTGCCTTTTGCAAAACCAGCACCGCCGCACATGAAATCCGCTCCGCCGGGCATCCTAAGAAAAAAGCCGGGATTGTCCCTGTCGCGGCTTCCCGCTTTTCCTATGACGGGAAGCGCCTTGCAGGTTCTGCGGATACAGATCTGCCAGCCATTCCGGACTCAAAAAAGGCGGTGTGAAAAAACTCTGACCGCGTTTTTTCGCACCGCCTTCGGCATTTGGATCGACGGCAAATCGCCTGAGACCGCGTCAAAAATACCGGAATCCCGATCGGCATTTTCTTCGGCAACGGCAGGGATGTGCCGTATACAACAAATCGCCGAAGCAAACCGCCCCGCCTGCCATACGTCAGGCGGGGGCTGACATTCTTGCAATTATGCCTTTTTCATCTGCTCCCGGTGGTATTGAAGCATATAGAGCTGATAATATCTTCCCTTGCGGTGCAACAGATCCTGATGGGTTCCCTCCTCCAGAATCTCTCCTTTGGAGAGCAGGAAAATCTTATCGGCATGCTGAATGGTGGACAGGCGATGTGCAACCATCAGCATGGTTCCGATGTTCATCATCTTTTCCAGAGAATCCTGTATTAACAGCTCCGTTTCCGTATCAATGTTGGCGGTCGCCTCGTCCAGAATCATCACCGACGGGTGATGGAGAACGGTTCGCGCAAACGAGAGAAGCTGCCGCTGACCGGCGGAAAAATTGTTCCCCCGCTCCCGCACCTCTTCGTCCAAACCGTGCTCCAGCTTTCCGATAAAAGAATCGGCGTTGACATAGCGGCACGCCGCCATGACCTCGTCGTCGGAGACCCCCTCCATCCGCAAAAGAAGATTGCTCCGGATGGTTCCCGAGAACAGAAAAACGTCCTGCAGCATCTGCCCGAAATGGCGGCGCAGCGCAGAAATCCGAATCTTCCGGATATCAACCCCATCAATCCGGATCTCCCCCTTCTGAATTTCATAGTTCCGGCAGATCAGGGCAAGAATGGTGCTCTTTCCGGAGCCGGTGGAGCCGACAAACGCCGCTGTCTCTCCGGGCAGGATGTGAAAGGAAACGTCCCGCAAAACCCATTCCTCCGGCACATAGGAAAACCAGACGTGAGAAAATTCAATCTCTCCGCGGATTTCTCCCGGATCAATTGCATCCGGTGTGTCCACAACGGTCGGTTGCAGGTCAAAGACCGTAAAAATTTTTTCAGCGGAAGCCAGTGCGGACTGGAGCCAGTTGAACTGCTCCGCAAGGCTCTGAATCGGGTCAAAGAAGCGGGAAATATACATATAGAAGGTCACGACCGTCCCGCTGGTAATCACCTGTCCCATGAACGCCGTATCACGGATATACCCTCTGCCGCCCAGATACAGAAGGCAGAGCACCGAGGAAATATACAGCATATATACCACCGGGCGGAAAATACCGAACACAAAAATCTCCTTTTCCTTCGCTTTTCCAAGCGCCCGGCTTCTCTCCTCAAACGCCCGCTTTTTCGCCTCCTCCCGGCGATAGACCTGAATGACCTTCATCCCGGACAGATTTTCCGAGAGATAGGTGTTGATTTCCGTGGTTCCGTCCTTGACCTTCCGGTATGCCCGGCGGCTGAATTTGCGGAAAATCATGGTGAACAGAACGATAAACGGAACAAAGCACAGCACCATCAGCGTCAGCTCATAGTTCAGGCAGAGCATGGCGACAAGAACACCGAGAATGACAAAACAGTTCCGGAAAAAGTTGACCAGAATATTGGTGAACAGCCTGGATACGGCATCGGTGTCATTGGTCACGCGCGTGACCAGCTTTCCGACCGGCATATGGTTGAGCTGTTCATGGGAAAGGCTCTCAATGTGCGAAAACAGATCCTCCCGCAGAGCGGAAAGAATTTTCTGACCCGTTTTCTGGAGCGTGATCGCCTGCAAATAGGTGCATCCCACCGACAGCAGAAGGATGGAGGCATAAGCCCCTACGCGGAGCCACAGGGCGGACAGTGCAAACGTTTCTTTCACCATTTCCTCAATCTCGCCGATCAGAAGCGGAGAAATAATTTCATAGGAAACGGAGATCAGCATCAGGATTCCGATAAAAACAAAGCTTTTCCGGTACGGCTTCGCATACCGGAGCAAGCGCCGCAGAATTTCCCCGTCCTTCATATGACGGTCAAATCCGATGGCTTCCTTTTTGTTCTTCATCAGCGCATACGCCAGAATGAAGCAGACCGACAGTGTCCCGATAATGGCACCGACGATCAGAAGCGGCAAATACTCACGCACGGAAATCTTCACCTCCCTCTTCCTCCAGCTGTTGCAGCTCCACCATGTGGCGGTACGGCGCACAGCTTGCATAAAGCGTTTCATGGGTTCCGACCGCCAGAATACGTCCGTCCTCCAGAAAAACGATCTTATCCAGCTGTTCCACTGTGGAAATACGGTGTGCAATCAGAACAGTCGTTTTTCCGTTGCGCAGTTGCTTCAGGTTGTCCAGGATGATCCGCTCCGTCCCGGTGTCCACCGCAGACACTGCATCATCCAGAATCAGGATGGGCGCATCCTTCATCAGCGCACGTGCAATGGAAATCCGCTGCTTCTGTCCGCCGGAAACCGTAACGCCCCGCTCTCCGAGAACCGTCTCATAGCCGTCCCGGAATTCCGCAATGTTGTCATGTACGTCCGCCGCGGTGGCAGCGGCTCTCACCCGCTCCGGCTCTCCCTGAGAAACACCAAACGCGATGTTGTTTGCAATGGTATCGCTGAACAGGAAGTTATCCTGTGGGACGTAGGCACAGGCTTCCCGCACCTGCCGGATGGGTATCCGGTTGACATCCTGTCCGTCCAGAAACAGACTACCATCCGGTACATTGTAAATCCGAAGCAGAAGATCCGCAAGCGTTGTTTTTCCGGCGCCGGTGCGTCCGACGATTCCGACGCTTTCCCCCGCCGCAATCGTAAAGGAAACATCCTCCAGCACATCCCGCTCCCCGCCCGGATAACGGAAGTTCAGATGCCGGAATTCTATCTTCCCGCAAATCTTTTCGACCGGCTTCACGTCCGGACGATCCACCACCGTAGGCTGTGCGTCCAGGAGCGTGCTGATTCTGCGGACGGAAGCTCTGCCGCGGGAGGTCATCTCCATCAGCTCCGACACCGCCATCACCGGCCAGATGACCGCGTTGAAGTATCCGATAAACTCCACCAGCTCGCCGGCATTGAAGAAACCGCAATAAACAAGATAACCGCCGTAGCCGAGAATCACGCAGATGACCGATTCCACAAACAGCGTCACATAAATTTCCAGAAGAACCGAGGCGCGGGTGTACTCCACATTCGCCTTCTCGTTCTCCCGGTTCAGCTTCCGGAACGCCAACAGCTCCAGAGTCTCTTTGACAAACGCCTTGATAACAGCAATTCCCGAAAAGCTCTCCTGCGAAAAATCCGAAAGGTTGGAAAACGCCTCCTGCCGGGCATCCCATTTTTTCATCATCCGCTTTCCGACAATGGTCGCAATTCCCATCAGGAATGCCATGGGAATCATGGAAAGCAGGGTCAGGAGCGGATTCATCCGGATCATCTTTGTCACGGCAAGAATGCCGAGAAAAAGCGCGTCAAACAGCATGAGAATTCCGGAACCGAAGCAGTCCTGCACCGTTTCCAGGTCGTTGGTAAACAGCGACATCAGGTTCCCGACCTTATTGACCTGATAATATTCCTGAGAAAGATCCTTGCAGCGGTCAAACATCCGGTTCCGCAGATCCGTTTCCACCCGGATGCCGGAACCAAAGAAACAGATTCTCCAGAGAAACCGCCCGAAAACCATGGCAAGAATGATCACCAGCATCGGACGGCAGATTTCCTCCAGAAGAAACTCCATATCGAAAGGCCGCATTTCACCCTTGAAAAGGACTTCCCCGTGGTTCATCCCGTTGATGACCATCCGGTACAGCTCCGGTACCTTCAGTTGAAAATAGTCCACTGCAATCAGCGTCAGAAGTCCCAGAAGCAGGACTCCCCCGTAGCGCAGATAATACCGGTTGATATGTTTTCCGAAAATCAAACGATCACCGCCTTTCCGCCCGGTATTTTCCCTTAAAAAGAGAGTTAATTGATAGTATATCATAAAAACAATTGAATCACAAGCCTTTTTTCCCGAAAATGAAAATAAAAAAACATTCCGGGGAAAACTTGACATCTTTTGCAACTTGTTATATAATGGGGACGTTGACAGAGGTGCACAGGGCAGGCAAACTCCGTCAGCAAGCAACAAAAAAACGAAAAGGAGAATGATCCGCTATGAAAAAGATTTTCCGTATTCTGATCGTTGCTGTACTTTGCGTTTCCGCCATTCTGCCGCTCGCCTCCTGCAAGGCAGACGGGTCGGAAAACGTGAAAAAGAATCCGACCGTCATGACGCTCTCCCTCAACCCGGAAATCGAACTGATTCTGGACGAAACCGGAACCGTTGTCAGCGTCAACGCGCTGAATGAGGAGGGAAACCTCATCATTGAAGGCTCCGTTTTTGTCGGAAAAAGCGAAGAAGAGGCAGTCAGGCTCTTTATCGATATTTCCAAGGAGACCGGTTTTTTGGTCAGCGGAAGCGCCAATGCCGGCGAAAATGAGCTGAAAATCGCATACTCTGACGAGGATGCCGCCAAGCGCTACGAGGACATTCAAAAGACCGTCAAGGATTATTTCAGCGAAAAGAACCTGCAGGCAACCGTGCAGAAGGCTGCCGATCTGACCAACGCCTATCTGAACGAGCAGCTGGAAAAGTGCACCCCTTACATCGAAAGCGCAAAACTGGAGGCAATGTCCTACGCGGAAAAGCTGAAGGCATTGGAGAAATCCCGCAAGGAAACCGCAAAGCTCTACTCCGAACAGTTGAAAAACGCCTATTATGATGCCAAGGAATTGGCGCTGGAAAAGGCAAAATTCGAATATGTCAAATCCAAGGCAGACGCCTTGACCGCCATGGGAATCAACCTTGCTCTCACCGCTTATACCGAGGCATGCAATACCGTGGAGGAAATCCGGACGGAGAACCTTCTGGAGGACGATTCCCCATATCAGATGGCGCTGGCGGAATTCCGGCAGAGAAAAGCGGAATTTCTGAATTACCGCAACTACGTCTCTCAGTTGGAGCCGAACAACATCACGGATGCCGTCAACAGCCATCTGGACGACCTGGAAGCCCTTCTGAATGAGGCGGAAGCGGCACTGCAGCTGGCATATGAGACGGCAAATACTCTCCTGGATCAGGCAAAGGAACAGCTGAAGACCGCTTACGACGCAGCCGTTAAAACAATTGCCTCCCTCAACAGCAGCATACAGGGCTATCTTGACGAAGCGGGCGCACACGCGACCGAAGCGATCACCGCTTTCTCGGCTGCCTTTGAAAAATCCTATGCGGACGCGGTTTCCTCTGCAACAGAAGCGTGGGAGAATATGAAAGAAATGCTGAAGCAGGGCTACCGTCCCAAAAATCAAAATCCGTAAAATGATTTTCCGTCCCCCTGCCCCCGGTTCCGGAACCGAGGGCAGGAATTTTTTGTATCGGTCGGTACCGGACGCAAGCTGTCGGAGCTTCCTTCTCTCCGTCCCGTCCCCTGTCGTCCTCTCCGTTTTCGGTTTCTTTTATCTTCTCTTCAAAAAATCCGGAAAATTTTCCGAAAAATCGAAAAAAGCTCTTGCAATTCCGAAAAAAATGTGCTATACTATCCGCAGTGTTCCAATGGAAGCATAGCTCAGTTGGTTAGAGCGCACGGTTCACATCCGTGAGGTCGAGAGTTCGAGTCTCCCTGTTTCCACCAACGGCAGAGTGCCGCCTCCGTTCTTTGGGAGTGCGTAGCAATATGCCAAGTTTCCTCTCATGATGTCGGAATCCGAATCCGGATCTTCCGAAAGCAAAAATCCTGCCGATAAAATTCGGCAGGATTTTTGCTTTGTATGGGGTCTTCTTTTGCTGGCTTTCAATGCTCAGATTCCAGATAAATACGCAAAAGAGGCTGTGAAAAAACGACGCTTTTTACACCTTCTTTTCCGCAGGAAATCAAACGCCCGGCAGAGTCTCCGCGGCTGATGCAAAAAAGCTCCAAAAACTTTCGTCGGTTCCTTAAATTTCCATGCTGCTTGGCGGATAGAAACCGGGAAGAAAACCAATAATAGGTGTAAACCAAACATTTTACCATTGGAGGCTTGTATGAAAGCTACCGGAATTGTGAGAAGAATCGATGACCTTGGCCGCGTTGTCATCCCGAAGGAAATCCGCAGAACCATGCGTATCCGCGAGGGCGACCCGTTGGAAATTTACACTGACCGCGAGGGCGAGGTCATTTTCAAAAAATATTCCCCCATCGGGGAGCTTGCCGGATTTGCGTCCCAATACGCGGAAACGCTTCACAAAACCTGTTCTCTCTCCGTCGTCATCTGCGACAGGGATGCCGTCATCGCCTGCTCCGGCATTCCGAAGAAGGATTACGGAGAGAAAGCGCTCTCAGGGCAGTTGGAACAGGTCATGGAAAAACGCTCCCTGTATGTTCTCCGGGAAGGAGAGGAGCCGATCCCCGTATTGGCGGAGGGCGGTGCTTACCACGTCCGCTGTGCCATGCCGATCATCAGTGAGGGAGACATTGCCGGCTGTGTGGCATCCGTAACGGACAGACC
>CAKSPO010000052.1 GCA_934481515.1 uncultured Eubacteriales bacterium | reverse complement strand
ACTATACCATCAACGAAATCGCTGCCTTTTCCGGATTTCGGGACGCAGCATATTTCTCCCGCACCTTCAAAAAGACGACCGGTGTCTCTCCGGCGGAATATCGGGAGCAATAAATTCTCCTCCGTTTTACATAAAATTCCCGCCTGCCCGGAACACTATTTTCCGAGGTGAGACAATGAAAATTCTGTATCTGGCAGACGGATCCACTGGAGAACTGCCGAAAAAGTATCTGCAAAGCCTGTGTCATGACATCACATCCTCCGGAAACAAGGTTTTTCTCTTTTCCGCCGACGGAACCGCAAAGACACCGGATTTTGCGGTTCCGGCTTCCGCACTGCCGGAAAATCTCGATGGCGGTACCCCCTTCGGCAAGGTATTGCTTTCCCGCCGCCTTGCCCGCCTTCTGCAAAAAGAACATTTTGACATTCTTCACGCACTGACTCCTACTGCCGCTTCTCTGCTGCGCAAATCGGAAATTCCGGAAACAACCGTCGCGGTGGTTTCCGTGCTTTGCAGAAACGACCTCTTTTATCCGGTGCACCGCCCGTTTTTCGGCGAATTTACCATTTCGGAAACCGAGGAAATCCGGGAAATATTGTTTTCCCGCTTCGCGCTCCCGGCAGAGCGGATCGCGGTGCTGCCGCCCTCTCCCATCCAAAAATCCTCCGACAAATCGGGCATTGTTTCTGAAAGGAGCCGGACAGTGCTCTCCGTATACCACAGCATACATCGGGAAACGCCCGTCCGTACCCTGTTGCTGGACGGGAAATGCGGAGATGCTTCCATGGAAGGCTACGCCGCGCTCTCCGGCATTCTTGCCGCTATGCGTCAGGCTGCTCCCGATGTCCGTCTCCGGGTGCTCAGCGCCAAGCCGGAAGAAACAGAAGCCCGCTTCGGTATTTCCGCAATCCGGAGAGCCAATCTCTTTGCCCTTATCGGCGCACTTTTCCATGCCGATATGCTTCTCTGCCACGGAACTTTTACGCAATCCGACCGACCGCTTTCCCGCTTCGCAAAACTTCTTTTCCGTCTCCGCCTGTCCCGCCAGATCGGCGTACTGCCTGTTTTATATGCCGTAACGCTTTCCCACCGCGCCAAAGCCTCCCGGGCGCAAAAACAGCTTACAACAGCGCTAACCCAAAACTGCGCCTATCTCAGCACTGCGGATTCCGCAACCATGCACCGACTGCATCTGTCCTGCATTGATCCCGCGCACCTGCATGAGGGCGCGGATCCGACCGTTCTGATGCCGCTTCCGCCTGTCACACGCTGTTCCGCAATCCTTCTGAAGAACGGCATCTCGCAGGATTGCGCATATCTCTGCGTGCTCCTTCGCGGGGGAAAAGAACAACTGCTCCCCTGCCGGATTACGAAAACCGCCATCCGGCTTTTTTGTCTGCACAATCACCTGATTCCGATTTTTATCGCACTTTCCGACCGGGATCGGAGGGCATCCCGGGCAGGTGCCGCACACACCGGCGGACATTGGATCTCTCTGCGGGAGGCATCCGACGCAGCGGCACTTTTTGCCGGTGCCGTCGGCACGATCTCCTTTTCCCTGCCGGGACTGGTGCTTGCAACCGCCGCGCACTGCCCCGTCATCGGAATTCCCACCGGAGAGGAGAGCGATGCAATTGTTTCCTTTGCAAACGCCGCCGGGCAGGAGCTTCTTCCGCTCTCTCACCTGACTGCCCCCACCCTGACCGATCGGATGCAAGCCCTTCTGGCAGAGCGGAAAACCCGTGCAAACCTATTGGCTCTTGCCGCCGCGGATTTGCGTGCCACGGCAAAAAAAGACCTTGCAAATCTCACGGCAATGCTTTATAATAAAAAGAGAAAAACCAAACCCAGAAGCAATCCTTCGGAGGCGGAAGCAATACGCCCCGGAGAAAAGGAGAAATCATGAAAAATGCCCAGCTTGCGGATCTGCTGCGTCCGACCGATCTTGACGGTATCGTCGGACAGGAGCATTTGTTCGGTCCGCGCGGCGTCATCCGCCGGATGCTCGCCGGCGGAAGAATCAGCAACATGATCTTTTACGGTCCTCCGGGAACCGGAAAGACAACTGCCGCCACCCTCATTGCACGCATGTCTGATATGACCTTCCGGAAGCTGAACGCCACCTCTGCCTCCCTTTCGGATGTCAAGGACATCCTGCGTGAGACAGGTAATGTATTCGGATCCGGTGGCATTCTTCTTTATCTGGACGAAATCCAATATTTCAACCGCAAGCAACAGCAGTCCCTCCTGGAATATATGGAGGACGGACGAATCACCCTGATTGCCTCCACCACCGAAAACCCGCATTTCTTTGTTTATAACGCGATTCTCTCCCGCGCTTCCCTGTTTGAATTCAAGCCGGTGAGCGCCGCGGCACTGACCCCGGTTCTGCACCGGGCGCTGAACTATCTCAACGAGGAATCCGGAAGCGAAAAAACCGTATCCCCGGAAATCTGCGATTACATCGGCAACTGCGCACGCGGAGACGTGCGCCACGCCATCGTCCTGTTTGAGAACGCCTACTACGCGGCAGACGGAGAAATCCGCCGGGAGGACGTGGATACCTTTGATACCTCCGTTTCCAACTTTAACGACGATACCCATTACGACCTGCTTTCCTGCCTGCAAAAATCCGTCCGCGGCTCCGACCCGGACGCGGCTGTCTTTTACCTTGCAAAGCTGCTCTCTCTGGGCGAATTGCCCGCCGTCTGCCGAAGGCTCCAGGTCATGGCATCCGAGGATGTCGGGCTTGCCTATCCCATTGCGGCGGCGGTCACCCGCGCCTGCTGTGAGTCGGCATTGGAGCTTGGAATGCCGGAAGCCCGGATTCCGCTTGCCAATGCCGCAATTCTGCTTGCCACATCTCCGAAATCCAATTCCGCAGATGCCGCAGTGAGCGCCGCTATGCAATGCGTCGAAAGCGGGAAAGGAATCAATGTCCCGCTACATCTGCAAAGCCCGCTCTTCAAGGGATACCTTTATCCACATGACTATGAAAACCACTATGTCCGCCAGCAGTATCTCCCGGACGACCTGAAAAATACGACTTTCTATCATCCGGGTCCCAATAAGAACGAACAGTCCGCCGCGGCATACTGGGAAAAAATCAAAGGAGAAGCAAAAAAATGAACAGCACACCGAAAAAACCGGCACTCCTGGTCAGCGCCTGCCTGCTCGGTGTCTCCTGCCGTTACGACGGAAAAAGCAAGCCCTGCCCCGCCGTCATTGCATTGCGGGAACGCTACCGTCTGATTCCCGTTTGCCCGGAATCCCTTGGCGGACTTCCGATTCCGCGCCTGCCCAGCGAGATTGACGGCGACCGCGTAAAAATGCAGGACGGACATGATGTCACGGAAAACTACCGGAACGGAGCGGAAACGGTTCTGCGGATTGCCCAAGAAAACCGTTGTACCGTAGCCGTCCTGAAAGAAAAAAGCCCCTCCTGCGGGAGCGGGCAGATTCATAACGGCAAATTTGACGGCGGTCTGATTCCGGGCGATGGCATCACCACCGCGCTTCTGAAGCGAAACGGCATCACCGTCCTCGGAGAAAGCCACATTGATAAACTTCCGGAGCATCTCGATTCCGCCTTTGATACGTAAGAAGAAAAAGGAACCAAACTGACAGAAAAAAATCAGCAATCGCTTCATTTTCCTTTTCCGAGCTTTTCCGAAGAACCTATTTCAAATCGATCAAACGAAAAAAGATAGCCCCCGGCGGGACTTGTGCAAAATCCCGCCAGGGGCTTTCTGTATCATCCGTCAGGATCAACCGAAGAACATCGAGAATTCCGCGTTCTTGGAATCTCCCGGTTGAAGACGGAACATATCCGGTTTGGTCGCCAGATCTTCAATCACCCCGTCATAACCGGGAAGCCCGCACCAAGGCTCCACACAAACATACGGAGCCTCCGTCCGCGGACGGTGCCAGATGCCGAGATACGGCATATCCGGATAAGTCAATGTCACATAACGCTCCGTTTTGTCGGATTTCAGCGTCACGGAAGGCGCCACGTTCCCAAGGAACACCGCGTCTACCGAGAACAGGTCATGCTTCAGGCGCAGAATTTTTCCGTTTTCCAACGGATACGCACGCTTTTTACCGGTATTGAAGCAGGTCTCCGAGAATACCAGCTCATCCGGGCTGCAGGTGCTTCCGAATTCCAGGTAGTAATCCTCAAAATTGCCCTTTCCGTCCAGCGGAACATTGAAGCCGGGATGCCCGCCCACTGTAATGGGAAGCACCTCCGTACCGGGATTCTCCATTACAAAGCGGCAGGTCAGCCGACCGCCGTCCAGCAGATACCATACCCGGAAAATGAATCGGAACGGATAAACCTGCAATGTTTCCTCGTTCTCGCAAAGAGAGAAGCAGATCGACGTTTCGTCCTGATAAGCGACCGAAAAATGGCTGGGACGAACGAAGCCGTGGCAAAGAATATCATAGCTCTTTCCGCGGTAGGTGTACTTTCCGTCAAAGAATCTTCCGCACACCGGGAAAACAAGGGGGGCGTGGAATGGCCAAAAATCGGGATTTCCGACCCAGATGTATTCGCAATCACCCCGCTTGACCGACTGCAGCTCGGCGCCGATGTCGGAGACCTGTACGGTCAGATCGCTGTTTTTCAATGTGTAAAGCATGTCAAAGCTCCTCTTTTCTGTTTACTCCGCCTTGCGGATGATTTTTCTGGGACATTTCTCCGCGCATTTACCGCATCCGATGCAACGCGACTGGTCGATTTTTGCCACAAAATCATTCACGGTAACCGCACCGACAGGACAGTTCTTCTCACAAATCCGACAGCCAATGCATCCCACATCGCAATGCTTTTTCGCAACCGCACCCGGTTCCATCGACCGGCACTCCACTAAATACCGCGCCGGAACCGGAATCATGGCAATCAGGTGCTTCGGACAGAGATTGGCGCACGCGCCGCAACCGATGCACTTGCTGTCATCCACAACCGCAAGACCGTCCACCACGTGGATCGCATCATACTTGCAGGCGGCGGCACAGGTGCCAAGCCCGATACAACCGTTGGGACATTCCTTGTTCCCGCCACCCAGCTTCTCGGCGGCAATACAGTCGGCGGCACCCTCATAGCGATACTTGTACTTTGCCGTGCTGCAATTTCCGGCACACATCACATGTGCGTGTACGGGAACCGGCGCCTCCACCGCAATCCCGAGGATTTCGCCGATCTGCGCCGCACTTTCCGCGGTACAGCTGTTGCAGGAATTCGGCTTTGCCTCACCTTTCACAATGGCTTCCGCCAGAGCGGCACAGCCGGAATAACCGCAGCCGCCGCAATTCGCCCCCGGTAAAAGAGCGGCAATTTTTTCTACCCGTTCATCGGTTTTCACCGCAAAAATCCGGGACGCAACGGCAAGAACCACGCCAAGCACAATTCCCATTCCGGCGAAAATTGCCACCGGGAGAAGAACATCCTTCGATTGCAAAGCCGCCGCAAAAAACAGATTGATTGTCATGAGTGAAATTCCTCCTTACAGCTTAATGCCGGAAAAGCAGGAAAATGCCATGGCAAGCAGTCCTGCCGCAATCAGCGTCAGCGGAAAGCCGCGGAACGCCTTCGGCGGATCGGCATTTTCCATTCTGGTCCGTACGCCGGCAAACACCGTAATCGCAAGTGTAAAGCCGAGGGAAGCCGCAAACCCGAAGCAGACCGCTTCCAGGAGATTGTAATTTTTCTGCACGATCAGGAGCGCCGAGCTGAGCACCGCACAGTTGGTGGTAATCAGCGGCAGATAGATTCCGAGTGCCCCGTACAGCGAAGGAATAAATTTGCGCAGGAACATCTCGATAAACTGCACCAGCGCGGCGATGACCAGAATAAACGCAATGGTTTTCAGGTAATCCAACCCGAACGGAAGCAGGAGAAAATGATACACTGCCCACGTTGCGGCACTGGAAACCGTAATGACAAAGGTCACCGCCATTCCCATTCCGAGCGCGGTTCCCGGCTTTTCGGAAACGCCGAGGAAGGGACAGCATCCGTAGAATTTGGAAAAAATGAAGTTTTCCACCAAAAGGGCGGTAAACATCATGGTAAGGATTTCAAAGAAAGTCATTGCCCGGCAACCTCCTCTCCGGCATTCTGCGCCTTCGCGCGCTTGCGGGTCTCTTCAATTTCCCGAAGCCGTGCACGATCCGCAACCCCGTTCCGGATCTTCTGCACCACGGCAATCACGAATCCGAGCGTCAGGAATGCACCGGCAGGCATGACAAAGACCGTCATCGGCTGATAGACCGGAACCGTCAAACCGAAAATCTTACCGGAGCCGAGCAGTTCCCGTACAAACGCAATCACGCAAAGCGCAAACGTAAACCCAAGTCCCATGGAAAGACCGTCCATCATACTCGGAAGCGGCTTGTTTTTGGAAGCAAACGCCTCCGCCCGCGCCAGAATGATACAGTTGACCACGATCAGCGGAATAAATAATCCAAGCGCCTGATACAGGGAGTAGAAATACGCCCGCATCAACAGCTCCACCGCAGTCACAAAGCCGGACACAATCACGATGTAAGCGGCAATCCGCACCTGCCGCGGAATAAACTTCCGGAGCAGAGAAATAAACAGATTGGAGCAGATCAAAACCGCCGTCGCCGCCAGTCCCATGCCCACCGCATTCTTGACCTCGGTCGTCGTTGCCAGCGTCGGACACATTCCGAGCAGCTGCACAAGCGTCGGGTTATTGTCAAGAATTCCTTCCTTCAGTTGTTTCAGATACCGATTCATTTGTTGTCTCCCTTCAGTGCCTCCGACAGAAGCCGGCTTGCCTGATTGACCCCTTCCAGAACCGCAGAGGAGCTCACCGTGGCACCGGAAATTCCGTCAACGTCTTTTCCGAGCGTCAGCGCCCCGCTCTTGCCGTAATATTCCTCCAGAAGAGCCGGGTCATCTTTGTATTTTGCGCCGAAGCCGGGAGACTCCGACATGCTGATGATGCTGATGCCGGAAATCTTCTGCTCCGCATCATAGCCGACCATCATAACAATGTCTCCGCCGAACCCGGCAGAGGCCGTCTCTACACAATAGCCGAGCAACCGCTCCCCGTCCAGCACCCGGTAGACCCCTTCCGAGCCAAGCGCCTCCACCGAGACATCCGACTTCCCGAAGATTTCCCCGATTGCCGCCGTTTTGGTTCCCTGTACATTCTTTTCGTATTGATCCAGCGTTACCGCGTAAACCAGCGAAACGATGCCGGCAATCACGGCGCAGATCAAAAGCAGCTTGCATCCGATCATCACCGCCTGCAGTCCGGTGCTTTTTTGCTTGTTTTCCATTTTGCGCACCTCCTCAGGCTTTTTTCTTCCCGCGGCGCGGCTGACCGTAAACGCGGGGTTTTGTGAACATATCCAGATACCAGACCAGCGCGTTCATAATCAGGATTGCAAAGGAAACGCCCTCATTGTAGCCGCCGAAGAAGCGGATCAGAACCACTAAAGCGCCGCATCCGGCACCGTAGATCAACCTGCCGACGCTTGTGACAGGAGAGGTCACATAGTCCGTCGCCATGAAGAACGCGCCAAGAACAAGTCCGCCGCTGAAGACCGAGGATGCCATAAAGGTCAACCGATCCGCGCCCCCCTGCGGGAACAGGAAGGTCAGAAGCGCAACGGTTCCGATCATGGCAACCGGAATCTGCCAGGAAATCACCCGGCGAATCAGCAGATATACACCGCCGATCAGAAGCAACAGCACAGAAACCTCACCGATGCATCCGCCCGTGCGACCAAGAAACAGATCCAACACCCCCGTTCCCTCCGGCAGAACCCCGGCATTGACGGATTTCAGGGGCGTTGCGCTCGCAACGGCATCAAAAGCCCGGTCATATGCGGCAGGAAACGACGACATTGCCGCCGGCCATGCCAGCATCAGGAACACCCGCGCAGCCAAAGCCGGATTCATAATATTTTTTCCGATGCCGCCAAACAGCTGTTTGACGACAATGATCGCAAATGCGGAGCCGACCACCGGCACATAGAACGGCACGGAGGGCGACAGATTGAGTCCCAGCAAAAGCCCCGTCAGCGCGGCGGAGCAGTCCGCTATCGTTACGGTTCTGTGCAGAATCAACTGCGTCAGGAACTCAAAGAGAACCGCACTCGCAGTCGAAAGCAACACCACCAGCGCCGCGCGGAACCCGAACAGATAGCATCCCCACACGGTTGCGGGAACAAGCGCAACCAGAACATCCTTCATCAGCGATGCCGTGGTAGTGCCCCTTCTTGCGTGAGGAGAAGGAGAAACGGTCAGAAGCTCCGGTGCTTCCGCCGGTATCGTTTGTTTTGTATCCATTATGTAAGAATCCTTTCCGAACGTCAAAAGACAGATTTGAAAAAACGGAGCCTTCGGGCAACCGTCACTTTTTCTTTGCCCGCAGCGCACCCTTTGCAACCCGGATATACTGTACAATCTGCACACCGGCAGGACAGTTGTAGGAGCAGGTACCGCATTCCACACAGCTCATCACATTCAGCTTGGCGGCTTCGTCATACTTCCGCGCCTGTGCATATTGTGCCAGATAGTTCGGCATCAGGTGCATCGGGCAGTGAGCAACACAGCAGCCGCAGTGAATGCAAGGACTGTGCTCGGTATTGATCCGGTCATATTCCTCCGAGAAAACCAAAATGGCAGAGGTGCCCTTGGTCACGGGTGCGTCCATGTCCCATTGTGCCTGCCCCATCATCGGTCCGCCGCTGACAATTTTTTTCGGCGGCTTGGTGCACCCGCCGCAAAAATCGATCAGATCCCGGTAGGATGCCCCCAGAGGGGAGCGAACGTTCTTCGGCTCCTTCACGCAGTCTCCCGTTACCGTAACAATCCGGCTCACCAGAGGAATCCCGCGGTAAAAAGCACGGGAAATTGCCGCGGAGGTTTCGGCGTTCACGATCATACAACCGACATCCGCCGGAAGTTTCCCGGCAGGGACTTCCCGATGGAAGAGCGCATAAATCAGCTGACGCTCGTCTCCCTGCGGATACTTGGTTTTCATCACGGCGACGCGGATGTCCGAGCGTTGCTCCAATGCCTTTTGGAGAGAAGCGATCGCGTCCGGCTTATTGTCCTCAATGGCAAGGATTCCTTCCCTGACCCCCAGCGCATGCATCAGAATTTCCAGCCCCTGAATGACCGCTCCGCCGCGCTCCAGAAGCAGACGATGGTTGGCGGTAATATATGGCTCACACTCAGCACAGTTGATGATGACCGTCTGTACCTTTCCGACCGCGCTCTGAATCTTCGCATAGGTCGGGAATGTAGCTCCGCCGAGACCGCTGATTCCGGCGCGCCGAACGATTTCGACAATCTCCTCAGTAGAGGTGTTTTCCAACTTTCTGCCCGTCGGATGAATGCTCTCATGCGTCACCTGCTGACCGTCGCTGTCGATCACAACGTTCTGCACGGGCGTTCCCATCGCGTTGTAGCGGGTCACGATCTCCCGGACGGTTCCGGACACACTGGCATGAACCGGACATCCGAGTCCTCCCTCCACTTCTCCGATGACCTGCCCGATCTTTACATAGTCGCCTTTTGCAACCACCGGCTTCGCGTGCACTCCGATGTGCTGTGAGAGCGGAATCGAAACACTTTCCGGATCCGGAAGACGAACGGTCTGCAACACCGCAGTGTCTTTATGTTCCCGCAGATGCGTTCCGCCCCGAAAGGTAAATTTGTTTGTTCCGAACATATTGTCCCTTCCCTGATAAAAATTTCCGGCAAAGACAGGCTCTGCCGAACAATCATAGCCACCATATTATAATATAAAGGCTCCAAAAAGTCAATCCTTCTTTGAAATTCTATCAAAAAACAATTTTTTAACAATCTTTTTTTGTATATAATCACAGCAGGAAGGAGAGCAAATCGGAGCACACTGCTTTCTCTGCCGTTTTTTCATTGCCAAAGAACCACCCAAGGGAAATACCGCTCCCTTCCGACGGCGCGAGTTGCAATTTGAAGCGTCAGTTTTTTCGTCGGACGACACAAAAATCCACAAACCGCAGCCGGACTGCAGGTAAAATTTTTTTGGAACATGAAGTATGACGGAAAAAGTGCCTGCAGGTGTGCCGATTGCAAATTGCATGGCGTTGCGCAAGAAAGGGCTGTAAAAACCCAACGTTTTTCACAGCCCCGTAAAACCCAGTACTTGTCCGTTTTTATCCTATACATAGACTTACCCTGCGGCAGCATTTCCCGCACCATTTCAAGATTACTTTTCCAGTATTCCGGAGAAATAAAGCTATGCGTTTTCAAATTTGTCTCCAACCAAATGTCAATCACCCTGTCGATATCTGCGTCTTCTAACCTTCTGATCATAAGTGCTATACCCCACCAAATTCAGCTGATATACGCCGTTCAATTTCTTTTTTCGTCTGTCCGCATCGCTCCATTTTCCGTTTTCCGCTCTCCGCAACTGCCGCGCGTACTTCCTCCGCGCGTTCTTTCTCCGCACCTTCGTCCCGCGTTTTGCTCCTTCCTCGCAAAACGCAAGGCTTCTCATCCACCCATCCCGCGCCCCTTG
>CAKSPO010000051.1 GCA_934481515.1 uncultured Eubacteriales bacterium | reverse complement strand
AGCCTCTTTGGAACCACCCGCTTAGCGGGTGGTTTTCGAGAGAACTCCTCCTTCGTCGGAGTTCTCTATACAAAAAGTGCCCTGCCGCATTTCTGCGACAGGGCACCTTGTTTGGGCAGGTACATTATTTGTACTTGCGCTTTCTGGCGGCTTCAGATTTCTTCTTCCGTTTCACACTCGGCTTCTCATAGTGCTCTCTCTTGCGAAGCTCGGTGAGGACGCCGGAACGGGCGGTTGCACGCTTAAAGCGACGAAGAGCGCTGTCCAAAGACTCGCCTTCCTTGACTCTGATTTCTGCCATTTGATATCCCCCCCTCCACCGGTAACAAGAGATAATATCGTTGGAAAACCCAAAACAAAATTATCTGAAGTATATTATACAGGATTTTCCCGGCTCTGTCAAGACTTTTTTTGAAAAAACCAGAAAAAGTATCGGGATGGTTCCTACTATGTTTCATCTGTCGCGTCGATCAGAATCGGCTTCCGGCGAAGCAAAGCGCCGGCGGTGCCTGCAACCGGCAGGCAAAGCGAATAAAGTGCCTTTGCCTGTGTCTCCAGAAAATACTGGCGGTGCGCCGCGTCCGTCTTTGGAACCTCAGCGCGGCGGGTCGCGACCGGGATAGCGGAGGTCTTCCGGATTTCACGAAGCAAACGCTGTCCCTGCCGGTTTGCACCCAGCAGGCGGACATACGCGGGAAAAGCCCGCTGATCCTGTCGGGTCACACCGGTCAGTGCCATCAGAATGCCCCTTTGCAGGCGTGCATTCGGATATTTTTTGGTTGCCGCCGCTGCAAGAAGCGCCGGAAGGGAGTCTGCGGATTCTGCCGCACGGCAGAGCCGCCCGGAAAGTCCGCCGGAAAGTTCTGCGAAAGCTTCAAGTATCTGCGGCGAAGTCAGACGCAGAAAACCGAGAATCAGCCGTTCCGCGTTTTCCATGCGTGCGGGCGCTCTTCCCTCTTCGGTTTCCCTCCGCAGAATTTCCTGCTCTTTGGGCGGGAGCAGCGACAGAATTGCTTCGGCTCCCTCGTTCTCCCACCTCCGGCGAAGTGCCATTGCCGACGGAAAAACGCCGGGTTCCGTTTGTTCCTCACGGTAGGCGCTTCCGACACGGCGCACCGTGACCGGACGCATTCGGGAATCGCAGCTTCGGATGGCGCTCATGTATGCAAGCGCAAGGATGTCATTCGGTTCGCATGCCACTCCGTCGCCGGAAAGCTCCACAAGAGTGGAAAAGAACGCTTCTGCCGTTCCGCGGCTCCCGCCCTTCTCTTTGCGGTACCGCTCCGAAAACGCATCGGAGGCGGCAATTTCCGAAAGCCGTTGCAGTCTTGCAAGATCTCCGCACTCGGAACCGAACCACAATTCATCCGTTCCGAGCGCAGACAGAATCCGCACGCCGGCGGTTGCGAAAAATTCCGTTCCGGAGGCAGCATACGGAAACGGAAGCTCCAGTACCGCGTCCGCGCCGCAATGCAAAAGCACCTCCGCTCTTGCGTACGGATCCAGCACCGCCGCTTCTCCGCGCTGCACGAAGCATCCGCTCATCAGTGCAACGACCGTCTCCGCGCCGCTCTCCCGCATTTTTTTCAGCAGATAGCGGTGCCCCCCGTGAAACGGGTTGCATTCGCAAATTACGCCGGCTGTTTTCATCTGTTTTCTCCTTTTATATGACCACTCCGTAACAAACAGGTTGCAGGGGCGCGTTCTGCGTCCCTGCAACCTGTTGCATCCTGTCGGATTACGGATGCTTCGGATTCTGAATCTTTGCAAACAGTTTATCCATCTCAATCATTGCCTTATCAACCGCAAGCTGACTGACTCTGCTGGCAAATGCGGCATCGTTGGCGGTATCCAATCCGGTCAGATAAACCCCGAAGCCGCCCCAGGACTCATCATAAATCAGGGCAACATCGTAAACCAGCGAATTGCGTACCAGCCGGAGCATATCTCTGGATTTGCTGTCCGGTGCCGCATTCAGCTCCATGGTACGGCGGAAGTACGCGTCCATCACGCCGTCCTCGCGCGCGGAAGCTTCCGCCATGGCATCAATGATGGCGGTCGCATTCTGTGCGTTGTTAATCATGGCGGGCAGCATCCAGAAATGCACGTACGCCTCGAAATAAACGCCGCTGTAGTAAGCGTGCTGCGCTTCCTCAAACATGGCGACCGGAAGAATACCGTACTTGACCTTGTCGTCCGCGTAGAACTGGGTGCGGACTTCGTTCAGTCTTGCGTCGGTAAAGAGCACCCGTCCCGTATTGAAGCTCGGTCGCAATACCGCGTTGTAGCCGTAGGGAAGATTGTTCCGGTTGACATTCAGAAGCTCGTGAAGGCGCAGAACCACGTCCGCCGTCCGGGAGGATTCCCGGAGGGTAATGTCCGGATATCCGTCGTTTTGCATTGTGCTGATCCGTTCTCCGGCGGCATAGAAGTAAAACAGAGGGCTGTACTCATATTCAAAGTACCCCGCCTGATCGCTTCCGTTATTGATGACATCCGGTTTCCCGCCTTCCATAGAAACCACTGTCGCTGTCTTTGCATAATTCAGCATGGTTTCGATGGTCCAGCGGTACTCCTCCACCAGTTGGAACGGATCCTCAAAATCCGTATACTGCTCATACAGGGTCTGGTTGAACAGCGTCACCACTGCGGTATCCAGCGGACTGATGTTCATGTCTCCCGACAAAAAGTACAGTTTGTTTCCGAGTGCCATCTGAGAGATGCATTGCTGGTCATAGTAGTCCTCTTCCAGATGCAGTGTATCCACATATTCCTCTTTCCTGAAATCCTGCACGAGTCCCGATGAGATCAGTCCGCCGGCATAGTAGGTCTGTGCAATGGCAAGCTCATACTTCACGCCGCCCCGGTAAAAGGTCTCCATCTCCGCATACTGATCCCCGGTGGAGTCCGTCTTCTGAATGACACAGCCGAACCGGTCTTCAATGTCCGAATTCCGCTCCATCACGGCAAAGGACAGGGAATCTTCTTTGGTGGATTCCACCATAAAGTCCTCGCAATAATACAGCGGGTTTCGCGTCTTCTCACTGCGGACGTAAGCTTTGAACACATACCCCTTCATCGGTTTCTCACCAGAGGGAGGCTCCGGGGTTTCCCCTCCGGTGTTGCCTCCTGCATCGGCAGTGGAATTCTGCGTATTTCCGTTCGTACCTCCAGGTTCTGTTCCGTCGTCGGTTTCCCCGCAGGCAGCAAGCAACGGAAGCAACAGCAGCACCGTGAGAATCAAAAGAAGCGCCTTCTTTGTCACTTTTCGTCTGTTCATACCGCATTGTCTCCTTTGTTTATTATCGGATAGATCAAATCATCCGGATACACCGGGATACGCTGGGGTTCGGGGTTTCTGATGGGTTGAAGCTGTTTCAGCTTGCGCTGAAACTGGGGTTTCGGAATTTGGTAAGCTGGCGCTCCATTTCCGTCTCTGCGGAAAGCAGAGATGCGGGCGAGGTCGTGGAGGAAAACGTATTGGCTGTGGCGGTATAAATCTTTGTGAAATAGCTGTCGAGCGTTCCCCAATGGTACAAAAGATAAACATCGTAGACCAAAGAGTTCCGGATCATCTTCAACATATCCCTTGATTCGCTGTTCGGCGCCGCGTTCAGCTCCATGGTACGGCGGAAGTAGGCATCCATCACGCCGTCCTCCTCTGCGGAATATTCCGCGAATGCGTCCATAAGAATCGCCGCCTTTTCTGCATCATTGATCTGCTGCGGCATTGTCCACAGGTGGACGTAATCGTGGAAATAGATCACGCTGTAGTAGCCGGTCTGCTCCTCCGTAAATTTCGGAATCGGAAGGATTCCGTACTTCGCTTTATCGGAGTTATAATAGTAGTCCCGCCGGACGTTGTTCAGGCGGACATCTGTGAAAAGAACGTCTCCTGTCAGGAAGTTCTCAAGCCGGACCGCGTTCAAGCCGTTCATGATCTGCTTGTTGTTCAGCTGGGTCATGTTTTCAAACAGCCATCTTGCCACGTCCGCAGAGTTCCCTGCCGTAATGGTGAATTCCGGAACGTCATTCCGATTCTTGGTTGTGATCCGGTTTCCGCTTCCGTAATAATAGTAGAGACCGCTCTGGTCATATTTGAAATATCCAACCGTGTCTCCCTTGGTTGCGTCCGGCGTCTGTCCGCCGCTGATCAGCACCGTGGATTCTTTTGCCATCGTCATCATGGCTTCCTGCGTCCACGTACCGTTTTTCACCATCTCATACGGGCTTTCTTTGCCGGGATAGCGCTGTTCGTACAGCGTCTCGTTGAAAATGGTGGCAACCGCGGTATCCATCGTACTGATGTTCATGTCTCCGCTGATAAAGTAGAGCTTATCATAAATAGAAAACTGGGAAATGCAGTTCTGATCGTAATACTCCGCGTCCAGATGGAGATTGTCCTGTGTCTTCAGATCCCGGAGAATGTTGCGCGTGGCAAGCGGTGCCGCCGCCATGGTCTGCAGAATTGCAAGTTCGAACTTGACCCCTCCCTGATAGAAGGCGATCATTTCCTGCTCCTGATCCGTGGAGGAAAGCACCTGCGAAATGACGCAGTTATAGTCCTCCACGATTTTTGCATTCCGGTCTGCAACTGCAAAGGAAATGGAATCTTCCTTGGCTGTTTCCGTATAAAAGTCCTCGCAATAATACTGTGCGTTTCCGGTCTTATCACTGCGGACATACGCCTTGTAGTGATATCCTCCGAGATCCATCTTCAGAGAATTATCCTTTTCTCCATCGGAAGTGCCTCCTGTCTCTGTGGTGCTTCCGCCCCCAGAGGAAGAGGTACCGTCCGGATTTTCCGGCGGTTCCTTTCCGCAGGCAACAGCAAACGGCAGAATCATCAGCACGGTCAAAAAAACGGCAATCAGTCTTTGGGCAATTCTCATAAGAATCCTCCGTTCAAATTTATTGACATCGGTAATATACTACCATATTTTTTATTCCTTGTCAAGTCTCTTTCACAGATGTGCTGTTTTTTGTTAATATCGCATATTGTTTTTGTTCATACTATACAAAAATCAAAAAATCCGTGCCTGCAACCTCCTTTTCCTGAGCCAACCGCATTCTTTCAGGGAAAATCGAAAAAAACTATTGACAAATTCGTGCAAAACAGATATAATAAGTAGGATCGCATTTTATGTCAGCCGAAAGCGGGAGGTGGATAATCCTTGATCCTTGATATGGGACCGATGCTACGTGGGGAAACCCGTTGCATTCACATTGATTATCTGCTACACCCCGATCTTCCGGAAGGCGTACAACCCCGCGCGGATGCAAGGGTAAAGGGAGAAATCACCGATCAATCGGGCTATATGCACCTGTCTCTGAAGGTCACGGTTCCCTATCGTACCGAATGTGCACGGTGTCTTGCTCCGGTGGAAGGCGACTTTACCATGCAGCTGGAGCGCACTGTTGCGGCAGAAGGAACCATGACAGAGGAACAGCTGGAGGAAGCCATCGGAGAGTATGTCGTCATTCAGGACGCAAAGCTGGATCTTGACGAAGAGATCCGGCAGGAGCTACTTCTCTCCTTCCCCATGCGGATTCTCTGCGAGGAGAACTGCCCCGGACTGTGCCCGAAATGCGGAAAGGCGCGCCGACTCGGTGCATGCGGCTGTCCGACCTCGGAACCGGATCCCCGGTTTGCCGTGCTCAGAAAGCTGTTTGACAAAAATGAGGAAGAGAAGTAATTAAGGAGGTGTAGACATGGCAGTACCGAAGAAGAAAGTATCCAAAGCCCGCAGAGACAAGAGACGCTCCAATAACAGCAAGCTCTCCGTCCCCGGCATCAACAAGTGCTCCAACCCTGCTTGCAATGCATTCGTAAAGAATCACTGCGTGTGCAAGGTTTGCGGCTTCTACAACGGAAAACAGGTTCTGGATATTAAAAAGGAAGCTTGAGATGTCCGACCGCTGAAAAGGGGAACGCCTTGATGGGTTCCCTTTTTCCGTCTCAAGTATCTGCAAAACATCCCAAACGGAGGGAACATTTTATGATTTCCCCCTTGCAGTTGCAGAAAATATACGATGCCGTCAAAACGCCGTACAAGTACGGTGCAATTTGCACATAAGCAATGGATTCTGAAGAAGGACATCATATATCACTATTATTGCGCAGTGAACGACCGAAACGAGTGCCTGATCGCTCTGGCGACCTCCGTTCCTCTCGATTCGCCCTCCCGTCAGAAAGGAGCTACCGATGAATCTCTACCGACTTGCCGCCTTTGATCTGGACGGCACCATTCTGAACACGCTGGACGATCTTGCCGCGGCAACCAATCATGTGCTCTCCGAAGGCGGGTTTCCCTCGCGTTCGGTAGAAGAGGTGCGTTGTTTTGTCGGAAACGGCATCCATAAGCTGATCGAACGCGCAGTTCCGGAGGAATGTCCGGAAGCCGTGACGGAACAGCTCTACCGGGATTTTCTGTCTTATTATCAGGAGCACTGCTTTGACCGCACGCTTCCCTACCCCGGAATTCCGCAGGCTCTGCAAAGGCTGAAAGCGGAAGGGTATCTGCTCGCTGTGCTCTCCAACAAGGCAGATCCCGCCGTGAAGGAGCTTTGCGGTCGCTATTTTCCGGGGATTTTTGATTTTTCTGCCGGGGAGCGGTCGGGAATTCCGAAAAAACCGGCACCCGATGCATTGCTTGCCGCGATGAAAGAGTTGGGAGTTTCCCCTGCCGAAACGGTCTATATCGGGGACTCGGACGTGGATATTGACACGGCGAAGAATGCAGGGGTTCCCTGTATTTCCGTCTGCTGGGGCTTCCGGAGTCTGCCGTTTTTGCTGGAACACGGCGCCTCCGCTACGGTCGGTACACCGGACGAGCTTTTGAAGCGTCTTCTCACTCTGTAAAAAGGTCTGCCGTTTCCGGGGCAACGGAGCGGCAGTCCTTTTTTTGTTTCGAAAAGCCGGAAAGCCCGTTTTTTGCTCTCGCCGGCGTTTGTAAAAACTCCGTATTGCCTCCGCCGGGAGCATTTTTCGTGTTCTCCGTAAAATCTTATGCAAAAAATCCCTTAGAATTTCCGAAAAACTATTGATTTTCCGGTTCCGGTATGATATAATAACAACGTTGCGCCGGTGTGTCGGAATCGGCAGACGAGACAGACTCAAAATCTGTTGTCCGCAAGGGCGTGTGGGTTCAAGTCCCACCACCGGCACCAAAAAAGTGTAAGTCGAACCAGAAGGTCTTGACTTACACTTTTTATATTTACTCAGAATTTCGCAAATTTTCCTTTCGCAGTTTAAAAGTTAAGTTTTACGGAATGACTATGTACCTGTCAAAAAGCCATCAAACAGCTTCAAATACTTCATAATAATAAAAATATTAAGTAATTAATCCTTCGGATTCTGTTGTGTGCCGCTCACCATTAGAAACAAAATCATCGCTCCAAAGACGAATAACATTGTTTTCACTAATATACTGCAAGTTTTTCAACACTTTGGAAGGTTTATATTGTATAGGGTTCTCAATATACATTGCTTCATCAGATGAAATTTCTATATTCGACATCTCAACAAGAGCTTTAGACGATTCCGCTGAATTTTTATAATTCGCATATAATAAAGGCAGTTGCTTATCCAGAAGTTGCTCTAGCGTGAAATATTCATATATTTCACCAAACCGCGGTGAATAATATGCCGTTATAGTCCCATCTTGTGGGTTTAAATATATATGGCTACAAAAATCAATGTCTACTATGCATCCATGGATCGTTCCGTCACCACCGATTGTTTTTATAAAATAAGATATCCTTTTTAACGCTTCGTTATACTTTTTCATTCCGTTCTTGATATAATCAGAATACTTTATCATATTATCATAATAGTAATTCACGTTCGTAATTCTAAGCCGATTGGTAACACCACCGTTAAGCAAAAAAAGTTTTCCGCTTTTCTTTTCTTCCAGTAAGAATAAATACATCTCCCGCCTTTTTAGCATTATAATATCTTCCACGTCCCTATTAAAAGTACATTGTATTCCATTCCCATGATTGAATTCCATATATTGAGGTTTAGTAATATGATATATGCCATCAACATAATACTTGAAGATATCATAATGAAAACCGATTTTAAAGTACTTTAACCCGATACTTTTTGATTTGTAGCCCATCTGGTTGTCTGCATATATAGTACATTCCTCGGATCGGATATAGTAATTTTTATGGGTATGTCCGTTGACATATATCCAATTTGGTACAAGCTTACGCGTGATCCAATCTTTCGGAGGCATATGAGATAAAATGATTAGTTTATCTTTGTAAAGTGCATCGTACAATTTGTTATAGATAAGTTCACTTTGTCGCGTATATTGCAAATCGTCTTCTATCGAAGTAATGGTGTTTCTGTAAATACCATGTGTTGCGTTAAAATCGGCGTTGTATCCAGAAAACCCAACTCCACCAAAAATCATTAAATTGCTATCCAAGGTCATAGATTGCAATTCGTCAGCACTTTTGCTTAATATTTCTTCTCCAGATACTATTAATGATGCGGACTGCTTTTCAATTAATAAAGAGTTTTGAAGAAATGAAATCCCCAATTCAAAAAACAATGCCGCATATTTTTTAATAATATCGTCAACCGAACTATTTATTACAGTCTCTCCAAAGCGATCAGAAATCCAAAATTCGTGATTCCCGAGAACTACTGCAATATTTGCAGGTTTCCAATATTTACACAATTCCGTATAGAAAATTTTTGATATATCGAAGCAAAAAGATACATCGCCGCCAATTAAGAGATAATCATCCTCCCCTTTCTCACAAGCAGTTTTTATCATCTTTCTTATATATTTTTCTATAAATAATTTTATTTCGTCAAAGGTAGCATACTCAGGAAAATTCTCTATTAATCGGTGGTTTAAATGAATATCGGTAATATAAAAGATTTTTCTATCGCAAACATTCAAATTTTCTCCGTATGTATCCGCGTGAGTAACTAGGCATGCTTCCAATGTTTCATTACTCAAGGCAGGTAGAAAAGAAGTTTCTTCGGCAAATTGACCAATGGATGTATTGTAAAAATCCTCGTTGTATTTTCCCAATTCAATAAGAACCTTACTACTAAGAAACGCGCCTTCAAGATTATATGAAAATATATCTATTCCTTCAAAATCATACTCTGTTAAATCCGCGCCGTTAAGATCGCCGTCCAAATACAAAAAGAAATTTCTAAAATCTAAAAATTCGCGTTTGTAAACATCCTTAAAATATGACTCTTCTACAATGAAAACACTTGTTTCACCATCATAAAATGTAGCAATTGTTTTTCTTAAATTGAGATTCCGTTCCGCTTTCAAAATATCAAAATTCAACTTGGAATCTTCTATTTGTGTTGTAAATTTTTTCAGCTCACTATATTTTTCATAATCACAGTCTCTTAGAGAATACTGTTCTTCATCTGAGATTAACCATTTTCTAAATGCTTCCGAAAATGAAACTTGGCTTAGCAAAAATTTATAAATATCGACTGTTTTAAATTCATCAGGAATAAGTCGAACAGTAGCCGGATTCATTTTTATGCACTTGATATAAAATTCACTCACGGAAAGAATTATTGGAAGAAATCGCACTGCTTCAAAATCTTGTTGTATCGCCAATAAGCAAAGATTTACCGTTTTAAATTTATCTGGAACAAAATTCAATAATGCTCCGCGTTCTCTTACGCATTTTTCGCAAATTTCGTAAGAAAGCATATCAGGTGGACAGTATTGAATAAAAGAAACGTCTTTGTTTATGACCAATTCGCAAAATTCTTTCGTCTTAAATTCATCGGGGAAAAACTTAAATGCTTTCCAATTTATATCGAATGCGCATTCACAGAGACTTTTAGTTATTCTTTGATTGGGAATGCATTTTAAGTTTTTCCAATCTTTCATTACAGCCCTTTCACACATTTCAGCTGTCAGAACCGAAAAATCTTTTATATACGACATAGCCGAAGGCTTCTTTTCTAAAACGTATTCACACAAAGATAAGCTTGGATTTTTAATATATTTCAAGACTTTTGGCGCCACATCAAATAGTTCTTTATAAACCTCGTTCGTTTTATAGTTGGAGGGAGCGTATTTAATTGCTCGTGCCGTTTGTTTAACCGCTGCTAAAATAACATTTTTACTGACTGATTCAAGCGGTAAATATTTCAAATAAGATCCATTTATTGAAATCCAGGAAACAACATTTTCCTCTGTAAACAATTTCTCAGGAATATATTGTATCAGATTTTGGGTATCGTAATTATTTTTCAGTGCTATCATACACAGTTCTTCTGTGATAAATTCCGTTGGTATAGCCGATATTATATGACCATCATACTCAACGGCTGCTATACAGTCAAAATATCTAATATTTCCTGTGCCGTTTTTAATTTTATTGTATGCTTTCCGCCTTTGGACACGAATTTCTTGTTTTTCTTTTGACAGCATATCGATTTCTCCCATGCAAAGTTTTTCATGTACATTTTAGCACGAACCATTTGGTAATTCAAGATTTTTGTAGCCAACAGAATTTTATTGATTCAAATTTATTATGTTTTCAAGTAATCATATATATCTATCTTTTGGAGATCGCATACACCCCCGGCGCGGAT
>CAKSPO010000050.1 GCA_934481515.1 uncultured Eubacteriales bacterium | reverse complement strand
CAGGGGCAGGAGGATTCGAACCCGCGACCCACGGTTTTGGAGACCGGTACTCTACCAGCTGAGCTATACCCCTGTATGCGGAAATACCCGCAACGCAGTTTATTATACCACATGTTCCGGTTGATTGCAATACTTTTTTCAAAAAAAGAAAAACTTTTGCGGAAGTTTTTCGGCAGAGCGGCTACGGAACCTTGTTTTTTTCTTGACTTTCCCCGACAACTGTTGTATAATAGAAACTGAATAAGAGTTTGAGGTTTTCTATGAGAATTATTTTAGCATCGCAGTCCCCGCGTCGGCGGGAAATATTAAGCATGCTCGGGGTGCACTTTGAGGTTGTGACCTCCCACGCGGATGAGCACAGTGAGTTGAGCGACCCATACCTTCTTGTGGAGGAGCTGTCGCGCCGAAAGGGAACTGCCGTACGCGAGCATCTTCGCTCCACGGGGGAGGCTCTTTCCGATACGCTGATCATCTCCTCCGATACGGTGGTGTTCTGCAACGGAGAAATTCTTGGAAAACCGACGGATGCGGAGGATGCCTGCCGGATGCTCCGAATGTATTCCGGCGGAACACACGAGGTCGTCAGCGGTGTCTGCCTGCTCCGGGGCGAGACCTGCCGGGTGGCGCATGAGGTGACCCGGGTCACCTTCGACCGGTTGCCGGAGGCAGAAATCCGCGCCTATGTGGAAAAAGAACGACCGTACGACAAAGCGGGCGCATATGCAATTCAGGGGAGCGCTTCTGCGTTTGTCACCGGAATCGAAGGCGATTTTTATAACGTCGTGGGGCTCCCCGTCCATCGGCTGGCGGTGCTGTACCGGGAACTATTCGGGGAATCCATTACGGAATCGGAAAAAAGATAACAAAAGACAGCCCCCATAAAGAGGCGGAAAGGAGGGAGAGCCGTTGGCAAGACAGATCGGAATTGATCTCGGAACATCCAATACCATGATTTTTGTCAAGGACAAGGGCATCGTTCTGCGCGCTCCCTCGGTGGTCAGCCTTGATCGCAGAACACAGGAGGTCATTGCCTCCGGCACGACCGCCAAAAGGATGCTCGGAAAGACGCCGGGGAACATTCTGGCGGTGCGGCCGTTGAAGGACGGTGTGATTACCGACCTGAGAACCACCTCGCTGATGCTCCATGACTTTTTTGAGCGGCTGGATATGACCTCTGTTTTCAACCGTCCGTCGGCGCTGGTCTGCATTCCCTATGGTGTGACCGGTGTGGAACAGCGGGCTGTAGAGGATGCGACCTTTGAAGCGGGAGCCAAGAACGTGGGACTGATTGAGGAGCCGATTGCCGCGGCGGTCGGAGCCGGCATCCAGATCTCCAAAGCGCGCGGAGCGATGCTGGTAGACCTCGGCGGGGGTGTTTCCGAGGCAGCAGTCATCAGCCTTGGCGGCGTGGTGCAGTCCAACTCGCTGCGCGTTGCGGGGAACGAGCTGGATCTTTCCATCGTCAATTATCTCAAACAGACACGGAATATTCTGATCGGAGAATTCACGGCGGAGTACCTGAAGGTGAAGATCGGAACCGCGGCGGACGGTATCGACCGCGGAAGCATGGAGGTCTGCGGTCGGGATTTGCGGACAGGACTTGCGGTCACGGCGGAAATTACCACGGAGGAGGTACGGGAAGCCATCCGTGATCCGTTGGGAGAGATCATTTCCATGGTGAAAATGACGCTGGAGGAGACCCCTCCGGAGCTGTCTGCCGATATTTTTGATTTCGGCATTGTGATGGTGGGCGGCGGCTCCATGCTTCCCGGCATCGACCGCGCCATTCATGAGCACACCGGCATCCGTACCGTCATCGCAAAAAGGCCGCGGGAAGCGGTCTGCATGGGGCTCGGAAGAATGCTGCAAAGCGCCAGGGATTTTTCGGAGTTTGTCCGCTACAAGGTCAAATAAAGGACAATGAAAAAAGAGGACAACACGGGGCGGCAGAACGGTATCCGCCCCGGATTTTTCATCAGAACAGACACGGGAGGAAGGTTATGAATTTCGGTTGGAAGGAATCCGATTTCGACGGCAGGGAGACGTTTTCGGGAGGAAACGACACGCGGGACGTGCGCCGGGAGCGGTTGCAGATTGCCTCTGCGGCGCTGGGCGTTGCGTCCGTGTTTCTGATTTCGTTGGCGGTGCAGTTTGTCCTGGTTCTGATTTTTCAGGCGGTATATCCCGAAGCGCCGGGGGAGACGTGGTATGTTTGGGTACTCTCCATGCTGCCGATGTACGGCGTGGCAATGCCGCTTTCCCTGCTCTTTTTCCGCCTCGGCAAAGCGGACGCACCGGAGAAGAAGCGCATTGATGCGCTCAATCTTGCGGCGTTGTTCTTTTTCTGCTTCGGTATGACCTACGTCGGAAACCTGATCGGCAGTCTTGTAAACGCATGGCTCAGCCGCATTCTCGGGACCCCAATCATCAATGATCTGGAGAACCTGACCACCAATTCTCCCTTCTGGCTCAATCTCGTTTTCTGCGGGATTCTGGCACCCGTACTGGAAGAAATTTTCTACCGAAAGCTGGTCATCGACCGCCTGCGCCGCTACGGGGAGCTTCCTGCCATGCTGATTTCGGGAATCACCTTCGGTCTGATCCACGGGAACTTCAGCCAGTTCTTTTACGCCGCCATGCTCGGCGTTGTGTTCGGCTATATTTATCTGAAAACCGGAAAGCTCCGCTACAGCATCGGTATTCACATGGCAATCAATCTGATCGGCGGTGTGTTTTCCGCAGAGCTGGTCAAGCGCCTCGCGGATATACTGAGAGATGGTGCCGCATCCATTGCAAACATTCTGAGCGTTCCGGTGTTCGGCGCACTTTATCTCGGATATGTTGGCTTTATCGTTCTGTGCTTCGTGTTGCTGATCCCGTCGGCGCTGGTGCTGATTTTTCGCTTCCGTTCGCCCCTGCGGCGTGCAGAACCGCCGATGACGGCAAAAATGTGGGCAAAGGCGGGACTTTTAAACCCGGCGGTCTGGCTGCTTGCGGCAGTGATCGTTCTGCTGTTTCTGTAAAAAATACTGCCGGAAAGGAGAAACGATATGGAGAAACAAAGGGATCGCACCATCCGGTATCTGTTGGTTGCCGCGGTGTTCTGCATCGTCTGCGTGATCTATCTCGGCAGACTGTTCTATATTCAGATTTCCGGCAGAGAGAACTCCTATCGGACGGAGACCACCAAAAAAACGGTGACCGTGCAGGCGGTGCGCGGCGAGATCTACGACCGGAACGGAAAAAAACTGGTGGGGAACAGCTACAGCTATGACGTAATCGTTTCCCGCACGGGCGTCGCCGCCATGACCGTCCGGCAGTCCAACCAGGTGTATCTGGAGCTTCTGAACGCGGTTCGCATCTGCGGAGAAACCGAAAAGCATCAGGAGGGCTATTTTCCGTTTTCCAACAGCTACCCCTACTATTCGTGGAGTGAGGAGATTCAGTCCGGCGACACTACGGAGTATTACCGTCTGCAAAAGGTACTCAAGAAGCTGGAGCTGGAGCCGGGGACGACCGCAAAGGAGCTGTGCGACTATTATGTCCGGGAATACGGACTGCGGGAGAAGAACAACCGGGACGAATATCTGTACGATGAGGACGAGGTGGACGCACTGATCCGCCTGCATTACGATATGGATGCAAAAGGATTCGGCGACAACGACTACGTGTTTGCCGACAACGTCAGCATGAATCTGATGACCTACATCGGCGAGAAGGGAAGTAGCTTTTCCGGCGTGACCTTTCAGGTGGATGTCACGCGGGAATACCTTTATCCCGGATATGCGTCGCATATTCTCGGCACGGTGGGACCGATCTATTCCGAAGAGTGGGACTACTACAATGAAAAAGGCTACCAGATGAACGCTGTGGTCGGAAAGAGCGGGTGCGAGGCACAGTTTGAGGATTATCTGCACGGAACCGATGGGGAACTGGTGCTGGAGGTGGATTCTGCGGGAAACGTTGTCAGCTCCACGGTCAAGCGGGCACCCACCAAAGGACAGGACATTTACCTGACCATCGACATTGATCTGCAGATTGCCGCCGAGGACGGGCTTGCCGAGAACATTGCATACGTTTCGGAACGCGCCTCCGGGGTCTCCACGGGGAGCGGATGCTCTTCGGGTGCCACGGTGGTGATGAACCCGAATACCTTTGAAGTGCTTGCCATCGCGTCCTACCCGACCTACGACCTGACCACCTACAACCGGGATTATACCAACCTGTTCGGCGACGAAAAACGGCCGCTGTTCAACCGTGCACTGTACGGAACCTACGCGCCCGGCTCCACCTTCAAACTCGGTATGGCGGCGCTGGGATTGACCGAAGGGGTCATTTCCCCGACCGATGTGATCTACTGCGGCGGACGCTATCCGAGCGCCGGTGCCGCGGGTGGGGTGGGATGCTCAACCTACGGAAAGAACCATGCGGGGAATGTCGATGTCATTGATGCCATCGCGGATTCCTGCAACTGCTTTTTCTGTGAACTCGGAAACCGCCTCGGAATTGATACCATGGAAGCAAATCTGAAAAAATTCGGATTCGGACAGTCCACGGGCTTTGAACTCGGCGGAGAGACCGGCGTGCTTGCCGGACCCACCTACCGCGGTCAGATTCACGGAGAAAAGTGGATGCCGGGCATGACGTGGCAGGCGGCGATCGGGCAGTCCGACAATCAGGCATCCCCCCTGCAACTGGCATGTTACCTCAGCACACTGGTCAACGGCGGAACCCGTTACAGTGCCCATCTTTTACATAGCGTGTATGCGTTCGGTGCCTTGGAGCCGTCGTATCTCTATACCCAGACCGAGGATACGGTGCTGGATCGGATTTCCCTTTCCGGGAATACCCTGCAAACGGTTTTCCGCGGCATGCGGAAAGTTGTTGCCTCCAGCGATATCATCCAACGCTGGATCAACGAAAGCGTCCCCGTCGAGGTCGGCGGAAAGACCGGAACCGCACAGACCGGACGGGAGTGCGACAATGCGCTGTTTGTCTGCGCGGCACCGTATGACGAGCCGGAGATCGTTATTGCCACCGTTCTGGAGGAAGGATATACCGGAGGCTACGCGGCGCTGACTGCAGGAAGAATTCTGGAGCGTTACTACAGCACCGGAAAATAAGAAGTGTGACATCCGGAAAGGAGGGAGCGCAATGGAAGCGAACAGAATCACGGCGGAATCTCCCGTCACGGTATTGCCCGGAGTCGGGAGTGTCCGCGCCGCCGCTTACGCAAAGCTGGGGATCCGGACACTGGGAGAGCTGTTGCGCCACTATCCGCGGGCATACGAAAACCGCGGAACCGTCCGGCTCCTTTCCGAAACGGTTCCGGACGCGAAAAACGCGGTCGTCCTGACCGTTGCGAGCGAGGCAAGGGTCGTTCGCCTGCGCAGTCACAAGAGTTTTCTCAAATTCCGCGCATTTGACGAGAGCGGAAGCTGTGAGATCGTCTATTTCAATCAGGATTTTCTCAAATCGAAATTTCAGATCGGCAGTACCTTTCGCTTTTTCGGAAAGACAGAGCGGCAAGGAACCCGGTATTCCATGTCCTCGCCGGCGGCGGAACCTTGGCTGCCGGGGGGATATCTGCCGCCCTTGGTTGCGGTTTACCGCAGGACCGACGGCATCAGTGCCGCACAGGTCACGCGGGACGTCGCCGCGGCGCTGGAGCTGCTTGGCGGAGAGGAGGATTATCTCCCGGCGGAGCTGCGGGAAAAACGCGCACTCTGCACCCTTTCCTATGCCGAGCGGAACATCCATTGCCCGGATTCCGCCGAGGCGCTTGCCACGGCAAGACGGCGGCTGGTGTATGATGAGTTTTTTTGCTTTTCACTCGGTGCGGCACTTTCCGGAGCAAGAGCGCGCAGGGGGGAAGCCCCTGCCTGCCCGAACGGCGATGTTGCCCCGCTGACCAGCCTCCTTCCGTACCGGCTGACAGAGGCACAGCGCCGCGTCGTGGAGGAGATCCGGCAGGATCTGCAAAGCACAACGCCGATGCGCCGGATGCTGGTGGGAGATGTCGGGTGCGGGAAAACCGTCTGCGCCGCGGCGGCAATGCTGATCGCCGTGCAGAACGGCAGGCAGGCGGCGCTGATGGTGCCCACCGAGATTCTTGCGCGTCAGCATTACGCGGAGCTTTCCCCGCTGTTTTCTGCCATGGGCTACGCCTGCGGATTGCTGATCGGAGCAACCCCGGCGGCAGAAAAACGGCGGATCAAAAAGGCACTCGCGGCACCGGAGGCCGCCGGCCGGCTCCCGATCGTAATCGGGACCCATGCACTTCTTTCGGAGGACGTGCAGTTTGCGGCGCCGGGACTGGTCGTCACCGACGAACAGCACCGCTTCGGTGCCGCTCAGCGGGCGCTTCTGTCCGAAAAGAACCATTATGCGCATCTGCTGGTCATGAGTGCGACGCCCATTCCGCGCTCACTTGCCCTGATTCTGTACGGGGATCTGGAGATTTCCCGCATCGACGGGATGCCCCCCGGCAGACAGCGCGTGTCCACATACGTGGTGGACGAGAGCTACCGGGCGCGCCTTGACGGCTTTATCCGTCGGCAGGTCGGCGACGGTGGGCAGGTTTATATCGTCTGCCCCGCCGTCGAGGGGGGCGAGGAGATGGACGCAGGGGAACTGACGCTGGCGCAGATCTGTTCCGGTGATGAGAAACTCATGCAGGAGCCGAAGGCAGCACCTTCTATGAAGGCGGCGGTCAACTATGCGGAGGAACTGACCAAAATTTTTCCGGAACTTTCCGTCGCGTTTCTGCACGGAAAAATGAAGAGCGCCGAAAAGGACGACGTTATGCGGCGCTTTACGGCGGGAGAGGTGCAGATTCTGGTTTCCACCACCGTCATTGAGGTGGGGGTCAACGTTCCCAATGCCTGCCTGATGATCGTGGAGAATGCGGAGCGGTTCGGACTGTCCCAATTGCACCAGTTGCGCGGCAGAGTCGGTCGCGGAACCAGAAAGTCCTATTGCATTCTTGTCACGGGCGATGAAGGCGGCACAGCCTCCCACGCAAAGGAGCGACTGGAGGTTCTGCGTACCACCTATGACGGCTACCGGATTGCAGAGGAGGATCTGGCACAGCGCGGACCCGGCGACTTTCTGGCATGCGAAGCAGGCGGAGCCGTTCGGCAGAGCGGCGCTTTGGCTTTCCGGCTGGCAGATGCCGGAGAGGATGTCGGACTGATGAAGGAAGCCACGGAGGATGCCAGAGCGCTGATTCGGAGCGACCCGGAGCTGCAAACCGCTCCGTTGCTTTCCGCACGCATCGCGGAACTGTTTGCACCGGAGAGCGGATATATCAGCTGAACATTGCGATATCTCTCCGTCGGAAGCCTCCGGCAGCCGCCGTTTCGCGCGCCCCCGCTGGAAGGGAAAGAAGCGGCTCGGAAATCTTCCGGGAAAAGCAGGAAATCTTTCAAAACGGGTTGACTTTTTTCGTGAAATCGGTTAAAATATACTATATATTGCTTTTTGAAAGGGGGCGGTTGCGTGATCCGGAGTATGACAGGCTTCGGCCGTTCCCGCGCAACGGTGGACGGACTTGACATTACCGTGGAAATCCGGTCGGTCAACAGCCGCTATCTGGACTGCTCTGCGCGGATCAGCCGGGAGTATACCTATCTGGAGGAGCGGATCAAACCGTATCTGCAAAGCCGCGGGATTTCACGCGGAAAGGTGGATGTCCGTATTGAAATAGAAGCGCAGGATGCGGGGAATCCGGAGATTTCCGTCGATTCCGCATATGCGGAACGGTATCTTGCCGCGCTGTATCTTTTGCGTGATACTTTTGCACTGAAGGACGATATTTCGGTGATGACGGTTGCCGGCAATCCGGATGTGTTTCGTGTCCGGAAGCCGGAGGAGGATCTGGAACGCGACTTTGCAAGGGTTCGGACCGTGCTGGAAACGGCGGTGACGGCATTGCTTGCTTCCAGAGAGAAGGAGGGCGCGGGGCTTGCGGCAGACCTGACGGAAAAGCTTGCGGGACTGCGGAGGATGACGGAAGAAATCCGGAAGCTTTCCGAGGCGGACATCACCGCTTACCGGGAACGGCTTGCGGATCGGATCCGGGAAGCACTGGCGGACAACGAAGTAACGCCGGATGAAAACAGACTGCTGACCGAATGCGCCATCCACGCCGACCGGGTCGCGGTAGATGAGGAGCTGGTGCGCCTCGGAACCCACTTCGATACCTTTGAACAGATTCTTGTCTCCGGTGAGCCGGTCGGCAGGCGGCTGGATTTTCTGTTGCAGGAAATGAACCGCGAGGTCAACACCACAGGCTCCAAATGCAACAGCGCGGAGATTGCGCGGCTTGTGGTGGAAATGAAGTGCGAGTTGGAAAAAATCAGAGAACAGATTCAGAATCTGGAATAAAAGGAGACACGGACGTATGAAGTTTATCAATGTCGGGTTCGGAAATATGGTGGCGGTGGATCGCGTTGTCGCGCTTGCCAATCCGGATTCCGCCCCCATCAAGCGCCTGATTCAGGACTCCAAGGACGACGGCAGAGCCATCGACGTCACCTGCGGGCGCAGGACCCGATCCGTGATTGTGACCGATTCCGAGCACGTCATTCTGTCTGCCATTCAGACCGAGACCATTGCAAACCGGCTGGAGAACAACAGCGCGCCGGATGACGACACCGACGATATGGAAGAAGAGCACTGAGGACACGGCAATGGAAAACAAAGGATTTCTGGTAGTGATCTCCGGTCCCTCCGGGAGCGGGAAAGGGACCGTGCGCAAGGTGCTGATGCAGGAAGAAAATTTCGCGTTTTCGGTTTCGGACACTTCCCGCGCTCCGCGTGAGGGGGAGCGGGACGGTGTGGATTATCACTACATCAGCCGACAGGCATTTGAGAAAAACATCCGCGAAGGAAAAATGCTGGAATATACGGAGTATAACGGCAACTATTACGGAACACCGCTTCGGGAGGTGGAACGCGCAGTGGATGCCGGGAAGAACATCCTTCTGGAGCTGGAGGTGGAGGGCGCGATGAACGTCAAACGCCGCTATCCGGAAGCGGTGCTCATCATGCTTCTGCCGCCGTCGTTCTCGGTGCAGGCAAAGCGCCTGCGGGGCAGAGCGACCGAGAGCGAGGAAGTCGTTCTCGGCAGGCTGGAACGCACACGAACAGAGCTGACCTATCTGCCGCACTACGATTACGTGGTCTACAACCGCGAGGTGGAGCAGTGCGCAGAGGACATCCGCACGGTTCTGCGGGCGGAGCGCTTTGCCGTCCGGCACTACCCGGAGGTTCCCACCACGTATTTTGAAAATTGAGTTACGTATATTTTTCTAACCATAAAGGAGAATCGCTATGCTGCATCCCACCATTGAAGAACTGACACACGGAAAATACAACCGCTACGAGCTGGCGCTTGCCACGGCAAAATGCGCAAGACTGATTACGGACGAATACGTCCGCCAGCACGACATCGCGGAGAAGTCCATGACCGGAAACAAGGAAACGGACAAACCGCTGAACACCATGATCGACCGGGAACTGCGCGACGAGAAGGCGGTGCAGGTTGCGGTCAATAAGCTGTATGCCGGGGAATACGTCATCGACGAGCATGCGGGAGAAGCGGAGGAGTCCCCGGAAGGAACCGCGGAACAGACGGCAGAGGGTACGGACGCCGGGCAGATAGCCGACGCAGAGTAAGCGAGAGGAAACGCAGTGGACAGTATTGCGGGCGTATGCCTGTTGGACAATCCGTTTTCCATTGACGGCGTTTACGACTACAGAGTTCCGGAAGAGTTGGAACAGGAGGCGCGTCCGGGTGCCTTTGTTACGGTACCTTTCGGGACGACGAATCAGCGCCGTCTGGCGCTGATTACCGAGCGGAAGGAGCGGTCGGACTACCGGGAGGTCAAGCCGATTCTGTCGGTATGCCCGGAGCGGCTGTCCCTCTCGGAGGAGCTGCTGGGGCTTTGCGCTTATATGAAGCTGCGAACGCTTTGCACGACGGGAGACGCGGTGCGCGCCATGATTCCGGCATCCGCACTTTCCGGGCTTGTGACGCGCTATGCCCTGCGGGAGGATCATATACCAAAAAGCTCCGACGACATCCCATCGTCGGATTTGTTCGTATATACGTATTTGCAGGAGAACGGGATCGCCACGTCGGAAGCCCTCCGGAAGCGCTTCGGAGCCGGCGTGGAAACAAATCTGAAGCGCCTGTGTACGCTGGGATATCTGGAAAAAGAGACTTTCCTGCGTGAGGCATCGGAGAAAACGGAACGCCTGTGGGAGGCAACTGTTCCGGCAGATGGGGCACGGATTCTTTCGGAGGGGGGAACCTACAACGGGAAACGGTGTACCTCGGAAAAGCAGAGAGCGATCCTGCGGGTGCTGGCAGAACGCGGAGAACCGCTGACCACAGAGGAGCTGACCGGAGCTGCCAAGGTGACGGAGGCACCCCTGCAGACCCTGCGGCGGCAGGGACTTTTGACCGTCCGGGAGAGACGGGTAGAGCGGAATCCGTATGCGTCTGCCGCTTATACAGGGCAGACACCGCTGACCCTGAACGGGGAACAGACCGAAGCATTGCAGACCCTGACCGAACTGACGCAGTCCGGCGATGCCCGCGCGGCATTGCTCTACGGGGTCACGGGGAGCGGGAAAACCTCGGTTATGGTCGCTCTCATTGACCGACTTCTCGGGCAGGGCAAGGGTGTGATTCTGCTTTTGCCCGAGATTGCCCTGACGCCGCAGTCGGTCGCGGTTTTCTGCGCCCGGTACGGAGACCGGGTCGCCGTCATCCATTCCGCCCTGTCTGCGGGGGAGCGCTACGATGCATATTGTCGGATCCGGGACGGACGGGCGGATGTCGTCATCGGAACCCGTTCGGCGGTGTTTTCTCCGGTACGGAATCTGGGTGCCATCATCATCGACGAGGAACAGGAGCATACCTACAAGTCGGATCAGAATCCAAAATACCATGCGCGGGACATTGCCCGGTACCGGTGCGCCGCCAACCGCGCATTGC
>CAKSPO010000049.1 GCA_934481515.1 uncultured Eubacteriales bacterium | reverse complement strand
CGGCGCCATAGCCAAGCGGTAAGGCAGAGGTCTGCAAAACCTTCATCCCCGGTCCGATTCCGGGTGGCGCCTCCAAACAAGAAAAGGCAACCCGTAAGGGGTTGCCTTTTCTTGTTTTCAGTCACCGACGAATTGACCGGGCTCTGCACACAGGGTGTGCAGAAACCGGTTCGGAACATTCGGGGTGCCGGCGGCACTCCGAACTTCCGGGTGGCGCCTCCAAACGACAAAAGGCAACCCCTTACGGGTTGCCTTTTGTCGTTTTCAGTCATCGACGAAAAGGCTGGCTCTGCACACAGGGTGTGCAGAAACCGGTTCGGAACATTCGGGGTGCCGGCGGCACTCCGAACTTCCGGGTGGCGCCTCCAAACAAGAAAAGGCAACCCGCGAGGGGCTGCCTTTTGTCGTTTTCAGTCACCGACGAATTGACCGGACTCTGCACACAGGGTGTGCAGAAACCGGTTCGGAACATTCGGGGTGCCGGTGGCACTCCGAATGTTCCGCCCTCATTACAGTCTGCCGCCCCGCTTCAGCGGAGTGTATTTTTACCCTGTTATAATACAAAAGGGCGCATTTTCAAACCTTTTTGCGTTTTATGCTATCTGTAAAACACCAGGATGAACCCTTGGAAGTTGCCGCAAAAATTCCTTGCAGTTTTCATACCGGGTTGTTTTCTCCGACCCCGCCTGCCGATTTCCGCTCCCATTTCAGCGATCGGTAAAACACGACAGAAAGCACTGTCGCCACCGCCCAACCGATCGGCCACGAGAGCCAGATGCCGGTGACGGCAAGAGAGGTGCGCGAGAGAACCTCTGCCAGAACAACACGCAAAATCAAATCCGTAAATGTGGCAATCATAAATCGTTTCATCTGACCCGCACCGCGCAGGATGCCGTCGGAGACAAGCTTTGCCGCGACGACGAAATAGAAGGGCGAAACAATACGCAAAAACAGCACACCGCTCTCCATCGCGGCACCGGTCGGACTTTCCAGAAATAGGTAGACCAGCCAACGTCCTGCAAATTCATAGAGCAGAACCAACGGCAGGCAGAGCGCCCAGACCAGCTTCAGCCCGGCATGGAATCCGGCTTTGATCCGGTCGTATTTCGCCGCGCCGAGATTCTGCGCCGTAAAGTTGGAGATGCCGTTCCCAAGCGTGGTCAGGGAAGTGATGACCATATTATTGAGCTTGACCGAAGCGGAATACCCTGCCATGACTGCGGAGCCGAAGCCGTTGATGACACTTTGAATCACGATGTTTCCGACCGAAATAAAGCTTTGCTGCAGGATGCTCGGCACCGCGATGACCGCAAAACTGCGGAAATGATGCCAGGAGAAACAGCGGATTTTTCCTTCAGTCTCGATTTTACGGAACCGAAGCAAGACCACTGCAAGCGCCAGAACACAGCTGATCCCCTGGCAGAGGAAGGTTGCCCATGCAACGCCGGCGACTCCCATATCAAACGCGGTGACAAAGAGAATGTCCACCCCGATGTTGGAAAGGGAAGATGCGGCAAGGAAAAGGAAGGGCGTTTTGGAGTCTCCGAGTGCCGAAAAAATACCGGTCGCTACATTATAAAGAAAAACAAACGGCAGACCGAGGATGTAGATGTTAAGATAGAGCAAAGAATCCGCAAAGACTTCTTCCGGCGTCCGGATCAGGCGCAGAAGACCGTCGCAGAAGAACAAGCCAACCGCCATCAGAACCGCGCAGACCACTGCACTGGAGAGCAGCGCTGTGGAAACGGCACACTTGAGTTCCTTGTAACGCTTCGCCCCGAACAATTGCGCCGCAAGAACCGAACAGCCAATGTTACATCCAAACGCGAACGCGATAAAAATCAGCGTAATTTCGTAGCTGTTTCCAACCGCCGCGAGCGCATTGTCCCCGATAAATTTTCCGGCAACAAAACTGTCCGCAATGTTGTACAGCTGCTGAAAAATGATACTGCCGAAGAGAGGCAGACAGAACCTGCATAAAACACCGGCAGGATTGCCGACCGTCAGATCTTTGTTCATTGGATTTTCTCTCCGCCGACCCCGCTGTTGACCGCTTTTGCAATTACGTCGACGGTTCCGTCAATCCCGTAACGGCTGGAGGAGATCATCAGGTCATAGCTCTCCGGTTCTCCCCATGGCGTGTCGGAGTAAAAGTCAAAATACTTTTTCCGCATCCGATCCACCTTTTCTGACCGGCGCATCGCTGCCTTTCTGTCCATCCCGTTCCGCTCCGCAATTCTCCGTGCCCGATCCTCACGGTCGGCATAAACAAAGACCGACCGCACATCATATCCGGCATCACGCAGAATGGAAGAGGCACAACGGCCGACAATCACACAGGTTCCCGCGGAAGCAAGCTCCAGAATCGTTTTGCTTTCCGCTTCAAACACCTTTTGCTTTTCAGAGTAAAAGGTCATTGCCAGAGACGCACTGTCGGCAAAGGGATTCCCGGATACCATATCTCCCCATCCGAGCGGAACCTCTTCGTTTTCCGCCACGGTCTGCTCGGTCAGCCCCGCCTCTCTGGCGGTCTTCTGAATGAGCAGCTTGTCGTAGCAAATCAAGCCCAGCCGTACCGCCAGCTTTTCGCCGATTTCCCGTCCTCCGCTGCCGTATTGTCTGCCGATACAAATGATCGTGTGTTTCATGGTCAAAACCTCCGGATAAAAAGGAAAAATTGCGGAAAAACGCTTGACTTTTTCCGTACAGGCATAGTATAATCCAATTGCAGATATATGTAAAATGCTTATTTGATATATCTGCCATATCATAAAAGAATAGCGAGAAAAACCATGTACATCAGTTATGATTACTACCGCATATTTTACTATGTCGCAAAGTACGGAAACGTCACACAGGCGGCAAAGGTTCTTTTGAACAGTCAGCCCAACCTGACACGCGCCATCAAAACCCTGGAGAGCGAGCTCGGATGTCCGCTTTTTCTCCGCAACAACCGCGGCATGAAACTGACACCGGAAGGAGAGCGGTTGTTTCGCCATGTTTGCATCGCACTGGAGAATATTGAAGCCGGAGAGGCGGAGCTGATCGGGAGCCGGAACATGGAAAACGGATCCGTTTACGTTGCGGCAAGTGAAGTTGCTCTGCACTGTGTATTGCTCCCGGTTCTGAAGGAGTACCGGACATTGTATCCCGGGATCCGGCTGAAAATCAGCAATCATTCCACGCCGCAGGCGTTGGATGCTATCCGAAACGGAATTGCCGACTTTGCGGTCGTTACAACGCCGACTCTGCCGTCGGAATTGCTTGAGGAGACCACGGTGCGGAATTTTCGGGAGGTCGCGGTATGCGGAAGTGCGTTTCCGGCGCTGTTGGGGAAAGAGGTCGGCTTTGCGGAACTGCTGACCTATCCGTTGGTCTCCCTCGGAGCCGGCACCCAGTCATTCACTCTGTATTCCCGCTTCTTTGCGGAGGAAGGACTCCGCTACCGACCGGAAATCGAAGCGGCAACCGCCGACCAGATTCTTCCGATGGTAAAGGCGGAACTCGGAATCGGGTTTGTCCCGGAGGATTTTCTTGCCGGAGCAGAAGGCATTTCGGTTATCCGAACCGAGAAGGCTCTTCCCGAACGGGAAATCCGGCTTCTGAAACGCCGGGAACAACCACTGAGCCTTGCGGCAAAGGAACTGGAACGCCTGATCCTTTCCACCGTCCCCAAGTGGAAACCGACCCAATCCGCCCCGCCGGAAAAACCTCCTTTTTCGCCGCCCGATCAGATGCCCTGACCAGATGCTCTGATCGGATGTGCAGAGCGGATATTCCGACCGACTTCTGCCCAAATATCCGAACCATCTGTACCATTTGTATCACTAAAAGAACGACATCAAAGGGGAATTCCCGCCGGGAAGTCCCTTTTGATGTGCCAAATGCCAAGATCCATTTTTAAGGATGTATTCCAAATCCGCTTGCAATGACAGCCGCACTCTCATTTATTCGGAAAATCCGAGATTCCGATGAAAAAGTCTGCGCTGACCTTGTAAAAACGGCACAGCCGGATCAGATCATCAATTTTCAGCTCGGCTCTGCCTTCTTCAATGTGGCTGTAGCCCTGCTGGGATTTGTTGATGATCAGCCCGACTTCCTTTTGTGTCAGATCCCGATCCTCCCGCAAATTCCGCATTCTGGTTCTGTAATCCATAGAAACCTCCTGTTCCCTGTATGCAAAACTAATTTTGACATACTCATAACCTGAGTATTGACAAATACTCAAAAAATGAGTATAATATTCCTTAGCAGACAGGGAACCAGTATTTTCGCGTATCGGTGGTATCCGTCTGCGGAGCGACAAATGCCTTTCTGCGGGAGCTTTCAACAACAGAAAACAAACAGAAAGCAAAAGGAGTTTTATTATGGACAACAAGCTGGCTCGTTTTTTGCTGACCTTCTTTCTGGGGTGGATCGGCAGTATCATCATCAACCATACCAATCTGAAGCCCGAGGGCTATACCTCAAGAACGCTGGCATATTTTTATCTGGACCTGCTCACCCATGGTCTCTATCGGCTGGTCGCCTCCATCAGCAATTTTTCCTTTGACCCCTCCAAGGCGAAAAACATCGGATACAAAAAAGACTGATTACACTCCGCGCGAGTAACCCTCAGAACCTGCGGGAAGCGCCGCCTGAAAGAAACTGCCCGGAGTTGTGCGGCTTCTGCAGAATACGCGAAGAATGGCAGTGTGAAAAAACGAAACGTTTTTTCACACTGCCTGCATCTTTTTGGCACGCCGGCAAAACGCCGTTGCTTTGCCTGACAACCCGAAAAGAAACCGAAAATCCGAGGAATACAAGGAAAAGGCACGCGGGATTGCATCATTTACGTCGGCGTTCCGACCGGCACGGGGCTGTTAAAACATCCGGTTTTAACAGCTCCTTTTAATATGTTTTTGCAAACCGTAAACAGAGAGAAAGAGAGCATTGCAACGTACACCCTAGGCGTGGTCACCGAAATGAACAGTGGAAACAGACGGGTGCGCTACTCCTACGACAGTCAGCGCCGGATCAAAACCGTGTTGCTCAGCGGCGGCGCAGACAGCCGCAAAGCCTTGCGGCGAAGGAATTGGAGCGGCTTATTTTTGCGGGCAATCCGAAAGACCAATAACATAATCCGCACGAACCCCGTAAAAAGCCACAGCCGGAGCACGCCGTCGGGCGTTCGGTTTTCCGCACATTGCCCGATAGGTTGCGGGACTTTTCCGGCTTGCATGTGTCCTCTGCCTGTGGCTGGATGGATTTCCGCGTTTCTGATAGTGCCGTTTTGCACCGCCCCGGAAAACCGCCGTCCTCCCTGAAAAAGGAAAAAATATTTTTTGAACCCTGACAAAACCTGTCAGGGTTTCTTGTTATATTGTGGCTGTCCTTCCAAAGACAAATCCGAAAGAAAGGAGGGTAGCTATGGTATCTGTTCTGAAAGAGATTGAAAAAATACGCAGGCGCGACAGCGAGCCGGTGCCCGACGAGCCCGCAAACCGCTATATGCTTCTTTACCGGAACCGGGACCGGACAAAGACCGCGTACTGCTTCAGCGTTCCGATCCGCAATCAAAAAACAAACGGAATCGTCGACCTGTGCTTCCGGCACCGACCGCAGGGCAGTATGTTTACCGGAAGCGGAGCGACCGTCACAGTCGGAGAATCGGTCATACTTTCCGATCCGTACGGAGGCTGCTGCATCCGGCTTCCCGGGAAACTGTACAGGAAGACCGGCAACGCAGTCTTTTTTGACTGCTTTTCCGCAGAGCTTCGCCCGACGCTGAACGGCGTGCTGTTGCTTGCCGACGGGGGCGGGGAGGCGCGGAAGATGGAGTTTACCCTGAACGCAGAGCCCCGGTTTACATCCGTCCGGGCAAACGGCAAATATTTTTCCGTCATGCGGGAAAAATTCATCCCGCATGTTACGGTTTCCTGCATCGGCGTATGGAACCGGGAGGAGAAGGTGACCGCCCCCTGCGAATTGCATCATCGGAAAATCGGGGATGCGGAGTATGCCATGACGGTGACAGCCTCCGGACAAAAGGGGCGGATCGCCGTCGAGATCAATCTGCAGGAGCCGAAGCTGTTTCAGGATACCACCGTGGAAAGCCGACATCCGAGCCTGAACAACGCGTTCGGCGGGATATCCTTTTTGGGGGAGAGCGGCAGCTTCGGAGAGCAATGGCTGTATTCCAGATTGGAGAGCACGGGCATTCCGCAATTGCAGGGAAGAGAGATTCTCCGCTCCGTATTGCACATCCCGCAGGCGGGGTGCAGCCAACATCCGCTGACCGTGCATCGGATTGCGGCGCGGTTCTGCAGCTTCGGGTCCGACTGGGGGAACAGGATTGCCGTTTCCGATCCCATCGCAGAATCAACGGCATCCGACGGGTACTATCATTTTGACCTCACAAGAGGGCTTCACAACCTTGAAAGAAGATCCGAAAATTTTGTAATTCGGGCAAAGACGCCCGACCGACCGGCGGTGATACCGACCGGAGACAGCTTTTTTATGCCTCAGATTCTTGAGGTAACCTATTCATAAAACAAGAAAAGAAAGGAACTGAAAGATGAAAACAAAAAAGGAGTGGTTTGATTCTGCCATCCTGAAGGAAGACGAATCCGGAACCACGGCAAATGCAAGACATTTTATGATGAACAACGGAACGCGAAAGGCAGTGTTTTTTCCGCACAACATCAACAGCTACAATGAAGCGGAGAAAAAGTGGGAGCCGATCGACAACGCGCCGAAGCCGACCGAAACCGGATATGCGGCGAAAATGGGAGCCTATACCGCAACCTTTACGCAGAAGAACGGCAACGAATCGGTGGAGGTCTCCGACGGAACGGATGCGATTTCGTGGGAATACCTCGGCGCAAACAAAAATATGTTTTCCGCTTTCGCAAACCCGGAAGGTGGAAAACCAACCAAACGCAAATCCAGACTTCACGTCGAAAAGACCGTCGATCCGAGGGGCTTGTCCGGCAGCGGCAGAGCGGTATATACCGGCGCGGAAGGCGACATTGACATGGAATATTCCATCGAGGGGGACAACGTAAAGGAAAACATCGTCGTCAGAGAAAAAAGCGACACCTACCGCTATCATTTTCTGCTCCGCACCGCGGGCTTTGAAATGAAGACGGATTCCGAGAGCGGGACCGTCGGATTTTATAAGACCGCCTCTGCGGCGGAGGACGCGGAGAGAAATCCCGCGTTTGTGATGCCCGCACCCTTCATGTACGACGCGGACGGCGCCGTCAGTGAGCTTGTAAAGTATGCTTTTGAAAAGTTTGAAGACGGCGTGTACGCGTTTTCCGTCGAGGCGGATGCCGAATGGATCAACGCCGGAGAGCGGGTGTTCCCGGTGTACATCGACCCGCAATTGCAGCAGCTGACCCAGGTGAGAAGCACAACCCATGAGCATCGCCGGTACGAATGGTGCGACTGCGAGAGCTGTTGCGACGGCACCTGCTGCGAACCCGGTTGGAACTGGGTCGATAGCCCGGTTTATCAAACGATTCAGATCCGCCGCGACAGCAGAGAAAAGACGGATGCGATCCTGCGGGTCTGGAAGGGTGATGTCGATATGAGCAGAAACCGCCTGATCTCGGCAAAACTGTTTTTCGAAACCGTCGGCGGCTCCGGATATCTGCAAAACGTGGCGGTGCAGGCAGGGGACAAAACGTATCCGAACAGGGACATGGACGATCTCACGGTGGATGTGACGTCTCAGTACCGGCAGAGCGGCAGTCACTTTGAGGTACGGCTGTCGATGCTCACGGAAGGCGGAGAAAGACACTTTTATCCGCCGGTGCTTGAGGTCGGGTACCAACCGATCTGCGATGAGCCGGAGCGGAAGAACTTTGCGCTGGAGGAGAGCGTCAGCGCCGAATTTGATGTCCTTTCGGGAGATGTGACCGTTGTGCTTGATGACATTGCGGACCCGGCGCTTGGCGTGACGGTGTCCCATGTATACAAGCCAAACGACCGGTTCCGGGAATACGGGCAGAATTTCCGGCTGAACCTCGACGAAACGCTGGTAAAGAACAGCGTACTCCCGACGGGAGCGCAGTACGTTTATACGGATGCCTGCGGGGACGTCCATACGTTTCAGGAGCACTTCTACCGGATCGGAACGGACGGTGGGAAGGAGTACCTGACCTCCGACCTCAACGGAATCCGCGCGGATGCCGACGGACGGCTGTGGCTGGACGGCAAGGAGGTTTTCCGGGAACTGACGACCGACAGGGGACTCCGCGCGTCGGCGAGACTGAACGGAGTCGTCAACGATGCCGAATGGGTGGAACAGCGGCTGGACGAGGAAAAGCAGCTTGAGGAGCAGGTAAAATCCTACCAAAATACGCTTTGCAATTTTGTTTCCTTCAACCCGGCTTCCGGGACGACCGCTCCCATGACCGGGACAAAGCTTATGTCTCCCGATGCAGTGGAGTCGTTTTTGCGGGAGACCGAATGCAAATCGCACTGCCTGCTTTCCAAAGAGGAAGCGCTCTCCTATCGCGCATTGCTGACGCAGAAAGAGTCGCTGAACCTCTCCCAGACTGCCCTGATTCTGCAGATGGACAGCATGAAAAACAGCGTCCGGAATCTGACGGTTCAATACAATGCTCCGAATGCATTTACGGTGCAGAAAAAATCCATACAGCTCCGGATTGCCGAGTTGACTTCGTCGACAGACGGTCAGCAGGGACAGAGCGCACCCGTAACACCCGAAACACAAGAGGCAGATACTCCGCTGAGCGTTGCGCAGGAAACGTTGGCATTGACAGAACGTCAGGAAGCGGATTGGGAGGCTCAGAAAGCACTGATGGAAGCGCAGATCAGAAATTTCCCGGAGGTTGACGATGTACCGCAAGGCATTTCCGGAATTCTGAAGAAACAGTATGAAAACATACAGGCGCAGCTTTTTGAAGCAAAGAAGCAGATTTCAGAGGTCAACGCGCAAATCAACCTGCTCAAAGGGAAGAGCGGGAAGTACGCGACACAGTTCACGGCATACTACAGGGAATATCTCAGCCTGAAGAACCGGCTTGACGTATTGAAACTTCAGGTTCCGGTAAGCTATCTGATTTCCGACAGCACCGTAAAGGGCTTCAACGAAAAGGGAGAGCTGGTCATTCTGCAGGATCGGTACGGCAGATATGTCGTGGTGGAGCGCGAAAAATACACCGCCGACGGCGGGACCAGAATTGCCGCGCTTTACAATCAGGACAACAAGACCATGCGCTTTTCCTATAACGGAGCCGACCTGCTTTCCGAAATTTGCAACAGCGCAGGGCAGAAGGTCACCTTCCGCTACAACGCAGACGGCGCACTGATCCGGATGGAGCGCGGCCATCAGCCGGCATTGACCATCGCCTACACAACGGTATCCGGCATTCCCCGCATTTCCGGCATCAATCCCGGCGGCAACAGCTCTGCGGTGCTGTCCTACAACCTGCAGGCGATGCTGAAAGGAGCGGCACGCAAAACCAATGTCAAAACCATTTCCGACAGCGGCGTGACCACCGGTGCAACCGGGAAGCTTTCCGGGGTCGCGATTGCATATGACGAATTGTATACAACGCTGACCTACGACACAAACCGGCAGGAAATCTACCGCATCGACCGCGACAACCACCGGATAACGGGATATTACGAGCTGATCAACAACGTCGTGACGGGAGCCGAACACTACACCTATCAGAACCACCTGCGCACCATGACCGAACGGGCGGCACAGTCCTGCCTCGGAAGATATCCCCTCCCGACATTCCTGTCGCAGATGCGGACGGAGACCGTGGAGAGCGTGACATACGACAGCTTCCGCAACCCTGTGCGGACGGAAATACTGAAATACGCCGACCCGCACAACGAAGGCGACTGCGCCGGGGAGCAGACCGTCGGAGAGTATACCTACAACAACGACCGCAAGCTGATCACGCGGCGGACAACCCATTCCTATCTGGATTGCTGCCAGCCGTATGACAGCACGGTCGCCGTGGAGCGTTGGTTCTACGACGCGGCGGGAGAACTGGTTCGCAAGGAAAGCTATATCGAAGGAGAGGAACAAAAGACCGGCATTCGGATCGAGGAATACGTGTACGATGACCATGGAGCGGAAATACAGTCCGTCCGCTGCAATTCGCTGGATCCCTCCTCGAAATATTATACCGAAAACGAGGTTGACAGGGACGGCAGAATCACGGCGACCTTCGACGGGCGCGGAACCTGCAAAACCGCGTTTGACTACGAGCGGGACGGCTCCGGCGTAAAGACCGAGCACCTGCCCAACGGCAGCCGCCGCTCCTATGGCAGGGACGCCGACGGCAGCGTCGTCGCAGTGACGCACAGCACCGGCGACGGCGAGGAAAACAGCACCACCCGGACGTACACCCTCGGCGTGGTCACCGAAATGAACAGCGGAAACAGCCGGGTGCGCTACTCCTACGACAGTCAGCGCCGGGTCAAAACCGTGTTGCTCAGCGGCGGCGCGGACACCGGCGTCACCTACACCTACAGCGGAGCGCATACCGATAAGGACACCGTAACGGCAACCATGGCGGACGGTACCACGGCAACCACCGTCCGGAACGTGTACGGAAACGTGACAAAGACCACCTGCGGAGGCCGCACGGTCGAAAACACCTACGACACCGATCAGCGCCTCACAAAGGTCACCGACAGCGTCAGTGGAACCACCGCCTTCGAATACGACGGCAAGGGCAACCTCACAAAGGTCGCCGCACCGGAATTGACCGAGATCGTCGCCTACAGCACCCCGGACAACAAGCCGCAAAGCAAAACGCTGACCGGAACCGGAATCAGCCAACGCTATACCTACAGCTATAAGCCGACCGCCGCCGCACCGCTGAGCGAGCTCAGCGTGGACGGAATCACCGTCCGCCCGGCAACCGACGCACTCGGCAGAAACACCGGAAAGACGGTCAAAGTGGGCAGCACCGCCACGGAAGAAAAAATCTCTTACGTCAAGTGCGGCGACCACGCCACAAGCCTGCCGGCAGTGGTGCGCTTCGCGACCAACGGCACGTTCCGGGAGTCGTTGCAGTATCGCTACGACAGCATGGGCAACATCGTCGAACTCCTGGAAAACGGCAGAACCGCCGCCCGCTACGAATACGACGCGCTCGGCAGACTGACGCGCGAGGACAATGTCGCCTTTGCAAAAACCACCACGTGGACATACGACAACAACGGCAATCTGCTTGCCCGGTACGAATACGCGCTGACGGCAAAGCCGACAAGCGAACTTTACCTTCTGAATGGCACTTGCAAGCTTTACACCTATGCGGATAACAGCGACCGGCTGATCTCCTTCAACGGCGAAGCCTTCGAATACGACAGCATCGGCAATCCGACCACCTACCGCGGAAAGCCTGCTGTCTGGGAGTGTGGCAGAGCGCTTAAGTCTTACGACGGCACGACCTTCACGTACGATGCGCGCGGTCGCAGAACCAAAAAGAATGACATCACCTTCTGCTACGACAGCAACGGCAATCTCATCAGTCAGAGCAACGGTTTGGAATTCCTGTACGACCACACCGGCGT
>CAKSPO010000048.1 GCA_934481515.1 uncultured Eubacteriales bacterium | reverse complement strand
TTATACCACTCCTTCCCCCTCCTTGTCAACCCCCTTTTTTATTTTTTTTTGAGGTTTTTAAAAAAATTTGAGTTCCCGAGCCAAATCCGAAAATAGGGAGGCACAGAAATTCATGTTTGCTTAAAAAGACGGCAAAACTCCCCCGACAACTGTTTGTCCAGCTTCGGGGGAATTCAATTTCAGTTATAAATAAATGCAGTAGCCGGTTCAGATTTCGGGAATTTTGATCTCGATTTCGTGACCTGCCTCGGCAGACTTTGCAATGCCGTCAATGATCGCCTGATTGTAAAGGATCTGAGACGACGGAACCGGAGCCTTGCCGCCTTCCTTGATTGCATCCAGGAAGGTACGAATCTTCAGGTCAAACAGATCCTCTTTCATCGGAATGATCGGGATCTGGGTCTGGGTCTGCTCACCGCAAACCTCATGATACAGGATCATCGGACCGCCGACAGAACCGTTCCAGCACTCAGTGGACGGAATCCGCAGGCTCCCCTTGGTACCCATGATAATGGTGTCACCGGGAGTGTCAAGGTTCATTGCCCATGCAATCCGGAAGTCCAGAACAATACCGCCCTCCAGACGAACAAACGCTGCCGCAAAATCATCCACTCCGAAAAGCTTCGCATATTCCGGATGTCCGGTCTTGACATAGTTAGAATAGTTGGGATCAGTGCCAAAGAAAGCGGACTTGTAGCCGGAAACCGTCAGAGGCTTCGGATATCCGATGGCATTGAGCACCATATCCAGAGAATAACAACCGATGTCACCCAGTGCGCCCAGTCCTGCCGTCTTGTCCTCAATGAAGGAGGTTCCGAACGGCGTCGGAATGCCGCGACGGCGTCCGCCGCCTGTCTGGATGTAATAAATTTTCCCCAGTGCTCCGGATTCGACAATCTTCTTGATCATCTTCATATTGGCATCCATTCTGGGCTGGAAACCAATGGAGAGAATCTTTCCGCTCTCCTTCTCCGCCTTCATGACCTCGACCGCTTCCTCAGTGGTCACCGTGAACGGCTTTTCCAGAAGGACATTGATGCCCTTCTTCAGCGCGTAAATTGCGGGAGCCGCATGCTGGCGGTTGTAGGTGCAGACAGAAACCGCATCCAGCTTCAGACTTTCGTCGTCCAGCATTTCCTTGTGGGAAGCATAATCGGTCTTGACATTTTCAACGCCGTATTTCTCAAAAAATGCCTTTGCTTTACCGGGAATCAGATCCGCACCGGCAACGATTTCCACATCGGGCTGACGCAGATAAGATGTAATGTGCGAACCCGCAATCCATCCGCAACCGATGATACCGATTCTGAGCTTCTTCGTGGCGTCAACGACTTTCTTTTCCTGGTTTTCCTTAAAATCGTCCAATCCCATGACAAAAACCTCCGTTAATCTTAATGTTTATTATATTGTTTTCGTTCTCAATATATTTCAATCGTTCCGAACAGACTCAGCAACCGATGCTCTTCAGATAAGCCCGGCTCTTTGCGGCGCACTCCATCGGAGAAAGCCCCATGGACGGCTGATCCTGCTCCACAATCACCCATGTGCATCCGGCCTGCTCCGTCGCCTTGAGAATGGCAGGGAAATCCTGCTTGCCGTAACCGACCGGGCGGAATTCAAACGCCTCCGAGGGAGCGGAAGCTTTTTTCTCAATTCCGATCAGTTCATACATATTCTCCGACTTGGAACCCGCAAAGTCCTTATAATGCACCACGGGTGCGCGTCCGGTATACTTCAGCAGATACTCGGACGGATTCTCGCCGCCGACATTGACCCAGCACAGATCCAGCTCTGTCTGCAAAAGGTCTGCGGGAACGCTCTCGTAAAGAATGTCCAGCGCATACTTGCCGTCGATCTTGAGAAATTCAAAATCGTGGTTGTGGTACAACAGAGTCATACCAAGCTTTTTCGCCACAGCACCGATCATTTTGACGTTGCTGATGACCTCTGGGAAGCGCGGCGTTCCGGGACGGTACTCCTCTGTCAGATACGGAACCGCCACATATTTGCAACCGATCTCCGCATACTGTTTGAGAACACCTTCCGGGTCTCTGACCATATCAATATACGGAACATGAGCGGAAATCGGAACCAGACCAATATCCTCGCACATCTCGCGCACTTCCTCCGGCGTGTGACCGTAAAGTCCTGCAAACTCCACGCCGTCATAACCCATTTCCTTCAGCTTTTTGAGGGTGCCGTACATATTTTTGCTTGCGGCATCTCTTACGGAATAAACCTGAATCGCAACCGGGAACGTCATTCTGATCCTCTCCTTTTTACACTTGGGTAAAATTCTACACTTGGGTAAAAAAATGATCCGCCACAGAAACTGCGGCGGACAGAAGTTACAGCTTCTTATGCTTTATTATAAGACAATAGATGCTGTATTTCAAGACACAAATGGGTCTGTAAAGGACAAATATTGCTGTCAGTGCGTGGTGAGCAGACGAATCAAATCGGAATCCGCACAAATCCGGACAAAAAAGGAAACTTCGTTTTCGCAAACCGCAAGGCAATATTCCTCTTTTGCAAAAATCAACCCCGTATAGCGATAGCACGGCTCCCGATGCCGGTTCCGGCGAAAGGCTTTGGCATTTTCCCGACTCCATGGAGTTGCCGAAAGAACCGAGTTCACGCTGACGCGGCAAACCACCGTAATCCGTCGCCCGCAGGTCTCGGTAATCACAAAATCCGGCGGTGTTCCCTCTGCGGCGCCCTGTCTCGGTTCAATCCGATAGGAATAGCTTTTCATCAGGCAAAGGCAAATGACCAGTATCATGCCCGCAAGCGCACCGACACCACAGAGCTGAAACAATGCGGGAAACGGCGTTCCCGGGCGCGCGGCAACGGCAAAAAGCGAAACCGCCAATGCCAGAAGCCCTGCCGAAAGCCATTTTTCGCCTTTTTTCGGATAAACAGGTCTGTAATCGTACACGGTTCAGTCCCCTCCTTTTTCTTCCGGGTTCCCGTCAAGCATCCGGCGCAGAATCCTTTCGGAAAGTTCCGGGTCTGCTCGTCCTCCGCTTCTCGCCATCACACCCCCGAGGAGCGCCTGCAATGCGGCAGTCTTTCCCTTTCGATAGTCCGCCGCGGCGCGGGGATTTGTACTCAATGCCTCCGTCACAAGTTTCCGGATTTGCTCAGGCTCCCGGAGAATACCAAGCTCTTCCCGAAGGACAGCCTCACCGGGATCAAAGTCTTCCTTCCTCAGGCGCTGAAGCAGTTTTTTTGCTGTCCCACCGCTGATTTCCTTTCTGCCGAGCAAGTCGGAAAGTACGCCGAGACGCTCCGGCGCTATCGGTGCGGAAAACGGATTCTCGGTGCACTCACGTAACACTTCCCCCAAAAACAGGTGTAACAGCGTTTCCGGATAACGGGTGACGGTCGCGGCTTTTTCGTAGTAGTCCGCGCGTCCCGCCTCCCGGCAGAGAAGTGCCGCATCCTTTTCCGGAATGCCGTACTGTACCGTCATTCGTCTGATCCGCTCCGCCGGAAGTTCCGGAAGCTTGCTGCGTAGCGACTCAATCTCTTCCTCCGAAATCCGGACAGGTGGCAGATCAGGATCCGGCAGAAAGCGATAATCCGCTCCGCTCTCCTTGCGGCGCATCCGCACGGTTTTCCCGGTTGATTCATCATATCTTCTGGTTTGCGGTTCCGGGAGAATTCCCGACTGCCGCTCCTCAATCTGCCTTGCAATCTCGTATGCAATCGCCTTTTCCGTATAAGAAAAGGAATTGAGATTTTTGATTTCCGTACGGACACGCGGAATCGGCTCTCCGGCACGGCGAACCGACACGTTCACATCGCAACGCAAAGAGCCCTCCTCCATCCGGCAATTGCTGACCCCGGTTGCAAGCAGCATCGCACGCAACGCCCGCAGATATGCCGCCGCCTCCGCCCCCGAACGCAGTTCCGGTGCGGAAACGATTTCGATCAGCGGAACGCCGCATCGGTTGAAATCCGCAAGCGTAGCATTGCCCTGATGCATCAGCTTTCCCGCATCCTCCTCCAGATGCATCCGGACAATGGAAATCCGCCGATGACCGAAGTCCCCGTCAATCTCCAGATACCCATTCCGGCAGAGGGGAAAATCCCCCTGTGAAATCTGGTATGCCTTGGGTAGATCCGGATAAAAATACTGCTTCCGGTCGGCGCGGTAAACCGGATCCACCGTGCAGTGCAGTGCAAGTCCCGCGAAAATGGTTTTGCGAAGCGCCTCCCGGTTGACCGTCGGAAGTGCCCCGGGATGGCCGAGGCAGACCGGGCAGCAGTGCGTATTCGGTGCGGCACCGAAGGATACCGGGCAGGAGCAGAACAGCTTGGTTTCCGTTTTCAGCTCGGCATGAACCTCCAGACCGATCACCGCTTCATATTCCGCCTCAGACATATGCGAAATCTCCGATCTTCTCCGCGATACGCAAAAGGAGCGCTTCCCGGAAGGGCGCGGCTACCAGCTGAACCGCCATCGGCAGACCCTCCGCATTTTTGCCGACCGGCACGGAAATGGCGGGAAGTCCCGCAAGGCTTGCATATACGGTATAAAGATCCGACCGGTACCCCTCCGCGCGCGTCCGCTTTTCATCGCGGCGGAACGCAACGGTCGGGGACACCGGAAGCAGAAGCAGATCGCAGTCGGAAAATACGGCTTCCGATTCCCGGCAAACCCTTGCCCGGAAGGCAAGTGCACGCCGGTAATAGGTTTCCCGGTTTTCCCCGCTCTGCATATCGGTTCCGAACAGGATTCGGCGTTTGACCTCGTCCCCGAACCCCGCCGCACGGGATTTCCGGTAAATGCTCTGCACATCCGCGTTCTCGTCCCGGACACTGCAGCCATACCGGATGCCGTCAAACCGGGCAAGGTTGGATGCCCCCTCCGTGGCGGAAATGACATGATACGCCGCCAGTGCCTGCTCTGCCGGCGGAAGGACACATTCGGAAAAATCCGCTCCGGCGGCACGAAGCCGTGCAATTGCCGTCCGGACGCCCGCTTCCACATCCGCGGAAGTCTGCCCGTTGACGACACCGATCCGGAGCTTCGTCACAGAAATTTCTTCCGTCTGAGGAAGCCCGACAGAGGTCGCATCCCGCGGATCCTTTCCTGCAAGGCAGGAGAAAAGCATCCGACAGTCTCCGGCGCTCCGGGCAAGAATCCCCACGCAATCCAAAGAAGAAGAAAATGCCGTCAGTCCGTAGCGGGAAACGGTTCCGTAGGTCGGCTTGAAGCCGTACACGCCGCAAAACGCCGCAGGCTCCCGCACCGAGCCGCCCGTATCGGAACCGAGCGTCAGAGGCGCTTCCCCTGCCGCAACCGCCGCCGCGGAACCGCCGGAAGAACCGCCCGGAACGCAGTCCGGGTTTCTCGGATTCACTGCCGGACGGTAAGCGGAAAACTCCGCCGAGCTTCCCATTGCAAATTCGTCCATGTTGGTCTTTCCGAGAAGGACCGCACCCGCCTGACGCAGTTTCTCCGTAACCGTCGCGTCATACGGAGAAATATAATTTTTCAGCATGGCGGAAGCACAGGTCATGGGAAGCCCCCTGACCTCAAAATTATCCTTCAGCGCAACGGGAATCCCGTCCATAGCACCGAATGCTTTTCCGTTTTTGCGCCGCCGGTCGGACTCCCGTGCGGCTTGAAGCGCCCCTTCGGAATCCACATAAAGAAAGGCACCGATAACCGGCTCCTTTTCCGCGATCACAGACAGACAGGCGCGGGTCAGTTCCTCGGAGGAACACTCCCCCGAAGACAGGGCTTCCGCCTGCGCAACGGCAGAAGAAAACACCAGATTTTTCATTTCTTTTCCTCCATCACGGCAGGAACCGCAACGCATCCGGCACAGATCGCCGGTGCCATCGCAAAAACCGTTTCTGCCTGCAGAGTCCTTCCCGGACGATCCTCGCGCACATCGGTTCCTTCTGCGACAGCCGAAAGCAAATCCGCTTCCGATTGTTCGGTCGGCGGCAACAGCTCCGCAAGATCGTACAGATCCTGCATCTCTTCCATATAGCGCCGTGCGGTTTTCTCCGGCAATGCAATCATCGCCGTCTCCGCAAGTTCTGCCAGATGTTCCTTGGTCAGCTTCATGTCTTCTCCTCGAAAATTCACTTTCCCACGCAGAAATGGGAAAAGATTTCTGCCACAATATCTTCGGAGACGGTTCTCCCGTCCAGCTCTGCAATTGCCTGCATGGCATGCTCTGCATCCGTGCAGAAAATATCCTCCGGCAGACCGACGCGCAACCCGTGCAAAGCCTGCCGCACGCTTTCCAGGGCGGAAAGTGTTGCTCCGTTCTGCCGCGCATTGGTCAGAACCGCGTCCCGGCGAAGGTCAATTTCCCCATTGAGAAAAAGCCTTTCCACACAATCGCGCAACTCCTGCATTCCGTCGCCGGTATCAGCCGAAACCCGAACCGCATACCGGAATGCTTGCTCTGCCTCCTTCGCATATGTGGTTCCCAGATCCGATTTGTTCACAACGGCAACCACGGGGCACGGCACCTCCCGCAACTCGGAAATCAGCGAAAGGTCCTCTTCCCGGAGCGCTTCGCTCCCGTCAAACACCGCCAGAACCAACTCCGCCGATTCCATCGCCTGCCGTGCACGGTCAACGCCGATCCGTTCTACCGGATCCGTGCATCCGCGCAAGCCAGCCGTATCGGACAAACGCAGGGTCACCTTTCCGAACGCGACCGTTTCACAAAGCACATCCCGCGTGGTTCCTGCCGTCGGCGTAACAATTGCCGCCTCCCTGCCGACCATACGGTTATAAAGCGAGCTCTTCCCGACGTTCGGTCTGCCGCAAAGAACCGTAGAAATTCCTTCCGCAACAGCATGTCCTGCACGATAGGTCTGTGCCAGCCGTTGCAGCTCGTCACATACAGACTCCAACGCCGCCGCAATCTCTTCCCGGCTCATCTGTGCCAGATCCTCGTCCGGGTAATCGATCACCGCATAAATGCTTGCCAACACCTCGCGCAACTTTTCGTAAATGGCGCGGCTTTTCTTTTCCAACACGCCGTTGGTTCCGGCGTGCGCCAGCGTCAGCTGCGCTCCGGTCTGCGCCTCCAGGAGATTGGCAAGCGCCTCCGCGGAAGACAGCCCCATCTTCCCGTTGAGAAACGCCCGCCGGGTAAATTCCCCCGCTTCCGCGGCTCTGGCGCCCGCCGCAATCAAAGCGGAAAGCACGGTCTCCGTCAGAAGAATCCCGCCGTGACAGCAAATTTCCGCCGTGTCCTCCCCCGTGAAGGAAGCGGGAGTCCGAAACAATGTCAGCAGCCCGTCGTCCGTAACCACCCACTCCCCTTCCGGGGTTGGGGTCAGAATGGAACCGTAAACAGCGGTACGCGCAGGAAGCTCTCCGATTGCTTTGCCGTTTTTCGGCCGGAAGACCTTCGTGCAGACAGAGAAGGCATCCGGTCCCGAAACACGAAGCAGCGCAACGCCCCCCTTACCGCGCGGAGTACTGACTGCCGCTATGGTATCTCCAACGATCATAAATGTATTTCCTTTCCGAAAAAACGCGGAAAAGGGGCAGACTCATTCAAACCGTTGTGTTGAATGAGAGCGCCCCTTTCTCCGTCTTATGCTTCCTCTCCGTCGTCGACGGGCTCCGCATCGCCCTTGCCGTCATCCAGAAACATGACAACGCGGCGGTTGTTTTCCGATCCAATGGAATTGGTGGATACGCCGGCAATCTCCTGTACCTCGGAATGAATGATTCTTCTTTCATAAGGATTCATCGGCTCCAGCATCACGCTCTTCTTATACTTCAGAACCTTTGCCGCCGTCCGTCTTGCGACCGCCCGCAGAGCTTCCTCCCGCTTTGCGCGGTAGCCCTCCGCATCCAGCGTGATCTTGATATAGTCCCGCTTCTCTCCCTTGACCTTTTTGTTCGCAGCAAGATTTGCAAGATACTGCAATGCGTCCAGCGTCTCGCCATGATGTCCGATCAGCGCGCCGGCACCGCTTCCGTCCACGGTAATTACCATGTCGCCGTTGGTTCCTTCCTTCTTTCCGACGGTCAGCTCCAGCCCCATATCGGAAACAATCTTGCGTACAAACTCCAGAGCAATGTCAGCACCCTTCAGATAATACGCCGCCGAGACCTTCGCTTCCACCGCGCCGATTCCCAAAAATCCGCGCTTTCCTTCCTCCAAAACAGTAAATTCAATTTCCTCTGCGGGAACTCCGAGTTCGGCGATTGCACGCTCCTTCGCTTCCTCAACGTTCTTTCCCGTTGTAATGATTTCCTTCTTCACTGCTCTTTTCCATCCTTCTTCTCAATATCATTGTCATTTTCGGTAGCAGAATCCGTTTCGTTCCCGGACTGCTCTTTTGCAGGTTCCTCCGTCGCAGTTTCCGGTTGTGCGTTGCGGCTTTTTTCCTTTTTCTTGTCCTCCTTCAGAGGTACGGCGTCAAGCGGGGTTTCCTGCGATTTTCCTGCCTGCCCTTCCTTTTCTCTTGCTTCGATCGCCGCTTTTCTTGCAAGCGCACGGTCGCGCGTATCCGCATAATCCTCGTCGTCAATATGATGCAGGGAACGAACCGTTCCCACACGATCCGATTTCTGAATCTGCTTCCGTCCGGTCATTTCCTTTGCCGCCGCCTTATAATCCTCTTCCGTAAAAGTCGGCAGGGGCATGATGCGGGCAAGAATGAAGGACTTGAGCAATCCTACCCAGCTGCGGAACGCCCAGTAAATACCGATTACGCCGGGAACCGCCATGGTAAAGACCGTGGACATCAGCGGCATGGTAATATCCATCATGGTGTTGGAGCAGGCAATCTGACGCGCATCCGCGCCACCGTTGGTAGCCGGCTGATACATCAGCTTACGGTTCAGCTTCGCCGTAATGAAATACGTGACAAACGTCAGCACCGGCACGAAGAGCAGAACCCACTGAATACTGCTGAAATCAAACGTCGGATTGACGCCGAAATTCACCGAACCGATATTGAAATCCGGGATAGACTTAATGGAGTCTCCCAAAGCGTTATACACCTCATCGCCGTTGGAGAACATCCGGAAGCTTTTGATTCCCTCCAGAAGCTCTACACCGCCGGACTTGATATGAGACAGCATCTCGATGGTTCCCCGCTGGGACTGGATCGAAAAACCGAGTCCGCCTGCCGCCTTGGAAGTGGAGGTGAACAACGCCAGTGCCGAGGACATTCCGGATGCCTGTCCCAGCATATAATGGAGCGGGTCAATCACGATATAGTACAGCGCCATAATGATCGGCAGCTGAATCAGAAGCGGGAGACAGCCGCTGTAAGGACTGAAATTCTCTCTCTGATAAAGCTCCTGAATCTCCGCCTGCATCTTCTGCATGGTGGGCTGATCGTTTCTGCCCTTGTACTTGTTCCGGATTGCCATTTCCTTCGGGCGAAGCTTTGCCTGCCGGATGGAATTCTTCTGCTGCTTGATTCCAAACGGAAGCATCAGAATTTCAATGATGATTGCAAAAATGCAGATTCCGACGATATAGTTGCCGCCGAAAATATCGGTAATCCAGCGCAAAGCAATACCGATTCCGCACAAAATCTTGTCCAGAAATCCGCCGGAGGAGGAAGTGTCCACCTTGACCTGAAACGCTTCAATCAGCGTGTTCACATCCGCCTCGTTCATCTTTCCGAGATAATCCTCCAGGGAATCGCTCGGAAGAACGTTGCTCTTTCCTTCCGCCTTCTGATTGGCGGTACGGAGTACATTTTTCACATACTCCATGTTGATGCCGAGATCGGGATATTCCTCCTTCGACGCATCAAAATTTTCCGCGGTCATATCATATCCGCGGGATGCCGCAACCAATGTCTCAAAGGATTCAAATCCGGCAGAATAAGCGTCCGCCATCATATTGGCAACCGCCTTCATCTGCCCCAGATCCAAACCGTTTTTATTGGTGTCAACATTGATATTGCCGACATTCAGCGTTCTTGTGGACGTGGGAGAGCCTGCGCATCCGGTACTGAGCGTTACCAGCACCGTCAGAATCAGCAGCACAGACAGAAACCAGCGTCCCATCTTTTTCCCGTATTGTTTTTTCATTCGTTTTTTGCTTTTTCGGCAATCGCAACACGGTTGCCGAAGCTCCCTTCTGAATTTTGGGATTCGCACCGCCGATTTTCGTTTCCCGCGCGGCGCTGCGGATATTCATCGTGTCTGTTCGTCTTCCCGCTCAAGACCATACTCTTCCGGATAAAAATATTTTGTCATCGGTTCCGCCCGATACCGCGGATTCCGCAGTCCCCGCTCCGGAACCGGATCGTACCCACCGGCACAGAACGGATTACACCGGAAAATCCGGGCAACCGTAAGAATCGTGCCGATGAAGATTCCCCTCTTTTCATAGGCTTCCAGTGCATAGGCAGAACAGGTGGGAGTAAACCGGCAGGTCGGTTGTCGTTTCAGCCGGGACAGATGCTTCTGATAGAAGCGGATTGGTCCCGTAAAAAGGCATCGCAACATCAGCTTTCCTCTTTGCGGAACATTTCCAAACGGGCAAATCCGCGCCGTAGTTCTTTCTCCACATCCGAAGAAGAGGCGCCAAGAATTCCCTCCCGTGGACTGACGACCACCAAATACCCTGTTTTCAGTTCCGACTCCACCGCACGGTACCCCGCACGCAAAATCCGCTTTGCACGGTTTCGCTGGACGGCACCTCCGGTCTTTTTGGTCACTGCCACACCGAATCGGTTATAATATTTCTTTTCCGGATTCTCCTTCATCAACCTCCGGGCGGCATAATCACGCAATACAAATACCGAAATGTATTTTCCGGTGTACCGGTTGCCGCGCTGAAAGGTTTTGCTGTAAAGGTGATGTTCCTTGAGCGTTGTGTACTTCATTTGCTGTTCCTTCACATTGGCTTGCTTCCGTCAAAAATTAAGCTCCGCGGAGCGGAATCGCGCACAGCTGTCCTGGCAATAAAAACGCCGACGGCAAGGGCGCAAAACGCAACATCTGCAGTCGGTGTTTTTATGTTGGATCGCGTCGGAAACCCGAATCGGATCAATAGGTCAGTCTTTTTCTGCCCTTTGCGCGTCTTCTTTTGAGTACATTTCTGCCATCGGCAGTCTTCATTCTCTTACGAAAGCCATGCTCTTTTTTTCTCTGACGCTTTTTCGGTTGGTAAGTTCTGAGCATCGTTTGCACCTCCTTGTAAATTAAATCGGAAGCGTTTACCCCTGCAAACCCGGAATACGCTTTTACACAATGACGGATATAGTATAACCGAAAGTTTTAACTTTGTCAAGTGTTTTTTTCTTTTTTCTGCGTTTTTTTCTGCTTTTTTCCTTTCGGTGACGTTCCCAGGCATCCGCGAATTCTTTTTTCAAAGCGCCCGTTGGTTGCATATGTAACCGGGTTCAAAAAATTTCTTTGCAAAAAGCAAAAAAACTATTGACAAACATCCGGCATTGTGGTATAATGACCATCGTTCCGGTTGAGAAACCTTGGTTGCTGCAATCGGTTCCTGTGAGAGATATTCTTCTTACAGTTTTATATGCGGGTATGGCGGAATTGGCAGACGCGCTAGATTCAGGTCGCGTCACCTCGGTGACAACTTCTGATTCAGAG
>CAKSPO010000047.1 GCA_934481515.1 uncultured Eubacteriales bacterium | reverse complement strand
ATATCAAACTTTCCCTCGGTTCCGGTTACGCCAAACGGCTGATTGACAATCAGCTTCAGGGTTTCCAGACCGAAATAATCATGCACATCCCGCTTGTTGATGGTGATGGCACCGGTACCGGGAACGATGCGAACGCGGGCAACGGACTTCTTTCTTCTGCCGGTTCCGTAAAAATACGGCTTTGCACTTGTATAAGTCATCTGTTTATCCTCCCTTTCTCAATCAATACTCGTAAGCTTCCGGCTTCTGTGCCTCATGCTTGTGAGCATCGCCGGCGTAAACCTTGAGTCTGGTGAAAGCTGCGGCACCCAGAGAATTCTTGGGAAGCATTCCCTTCACGGCAATTTCCATCGCACGTTCCGGGCGCTGCTCCATCATAATCTTTGCCTGAACCGCCTTCATACCGCCGATATATCCGGAATGATGATAGTAAAACTTCTTTTCCGGCTTCTTTCCGGTGAGAATCGCCTTGTCAGCATTGATAATGATGACAAAGTTACCGCAATCCACATGAGGGGTAAATTCGGGAGCGTTCTTGCCGCGCAGAAGATCTGCCGCCGCAACAGCGGTTCTTCCGAGAGGCTTTTCCGCGGCATCCAGAACATACCACTTGCGGACTACATTTTCTTTTTTCTGCATAAATGTAGACATTGTCGTGTTTCCTCCAACAAAAAATAGAAATCGTAATTTTTCATGCCTGCATATTATACCATGCCGGACAAAGCTTGTCAAGTCATTTTTTCAAAAAAATCAATTTTTTTGATTTAGATCATTCAAAGCTCCGTTTTTCTCGCGTTTTTGCCTTTTTATCGCCTGTTTTCTGAATTGCAATCTCATTTTTTATTAAAAAAATCTCCTCCGGAGCCGATTCGTTTCCGATTCGGTACCGGAAGAGATGTTTCCTTCATATGAAATTATTCCGGATCAGGTTCTTCCCGCACACCTGTCGTGCTCTCTTTCAGTTCCTTCAGCTCCGCGAGGAACGTATCAATGTCGCGGAATTCCCGATAGACCGACGCGAAGCGTACATAGGCAACCTCGTCCCGCTCCTTGAGTTTTTTCATCACAAGTTCACCGATCTCCACCGAGGGCACCTCCTGACGCAGAGTATTCTGCAGCTCTGCCTCCACCTCATTGACCAGTGCCAAAGCGTCCACCGGGCGCTTCTGCGTCGCCTTGAGAATGCCCGCAAGCAGCTTTTGCTTGTCGAACAGCTCCTTCCCGCCATTCTTCTTCAGAACGATGATCTGCGTGGCTTCAATCGTCTCAAAGGTGGTAAAACGCTTCTGGCAGGCAAGGCACTCCCTGCGGCGGCGAATGCTGTTTTCCTCCGTCGGACGGGAATCAATCACCTTGCTTTCCGGATATCCGCAGCCCGGACACTTCATTTTTTTCTACCGTTTGCCCTTCGGGCAATCCTTTTCTGGAAATATCTTCTCTGCACGGATTACGGTGAAAAAGAGCCAAAACTGCTCTTCGATATCCGCAAGACTTCCGCTCAGAAATAAAGAGCGCGTAAGGTTGATTTTCAACCGAACCGGAAATGCCCTTGAAAAGCGGCGCTCCGGAACAGAACCTGCAAAGCAAACCTTACGCTCTTTATTATATCACAAAAGTGATAAAAAGTAAATAGATTTTCCCATCTTCTTCCGAAAAATTCGTTCGGAAGGTTCCCCGCTTTCAGGCAGACCGAAGATCATGCATCACATCATCCAGTGTGCAGGGTGTCACAGCTCCGAAAAGAATGCTGTGATAATAATCCAATGCCTGCGGCAGCCGATACCCCGCGTCTGCCTCAGCGGCTTCTTTTTCCATCAGAACCCGAACCGAGAAGTGGCGGACACCCCCGCTGATATTCAGCAAAAGCTGATAGGTCAGCTTCATTCCGCCAAAGCAAATATGATCCTCCTCTAATGCGATTCTGCCACTTTGTTCATACAATGATGATTTCATACCTTTTCCCCTCTTCAGATATAGTTTTTGTTTTGACTGTCTTTCTTCCGCAGGTCACGAAAAGCATGCTTTTTCCGCACCCTGTACAAACAGGAATCTACTTTTCCGTTCCCGATAAAATCCGGGATGCGAAAACGAAGAATCCATGCAGGAAGTTTTTCTATACATATTATATCACAACCTGCAACGGTCAGAATATTAGAAAAAAAGATACCCTTTTGTAAAATATGTGCAAAATTATCGGCGTTTGATTTCCTAGACTTTCCCATTTTCGCGTTTTTCAGTGTCATTTTATGCAATGAATACGTTTATTTATTCTTATTTTACAGAAAACATTTTTTCAAAATTCTCAAATTATTCGCTTTATGGGTAATTATTCATCTTTTGACATTATTTTTGTATGGATCAGAATTTCCTTGTATGGTATAATTATTTTAATTTATTCGACAATTTTCTCATAAAAAATATTCATTTTTCAAAAAATGGATAAAGATACGTAAAAAGGAGAATAAAATTGAAAAGAAACACTTTAAAAAAGCCTGGAAAAGCAGCTGCCCGGATGCTACATATTGCTCTGCCCGCTCTGCTTCTGTGTACGGTTTCCATCCTGATCTCTTACCTGCAGGCAAGGTCGGAAGAAGGGATCCGCGCCGCATCGCTGTACAAAGAAGCCCCTTCCACAATTTTGTTATGCATTCTGATCATCGCCTTCGGCACACTGCTTCTGGATCGCTTTTTCCCTGCACAAAAGTAAAACGATCCGGAAAATTGTTTTCTTCCCCTGCGTCCGATTATCAGTATATGTCGCACTTCCGGAATTTTTCCCTCCGGAAAAAAGAACCTTTCACTCTCGACAAAAAACGGGCTGGCATATTCCGCCGACCCGTTTTGGGAACGTTATTCAAGCAAAACCGTTTCCGTAAGCTCCGTACAGCATCCGTCCGGAGCTGTTCCGCTCAAAGGAAAAAGGCAATCATACAAACCGCCAGCACGGACAAGAGAACCCCGACGATGACAGGAAGTGCGCATCCCATACACCCGCAACCGCCATAATAGGGTCTTCTCCGATATCCCCAAAAGCCGTGCGGAGGGGGCGGAGGCGGATGACCCCATCCTCCGGGGCGCGGACCGAATCCGCCGGGACCATGCGGGCGCGGTCCTCTTCCGAATCCGCCGGGGCGCGGACCGCCGCCACGTGAGCCGCCTCCTCCAAAACCTCCACCGTTTCTTCCGCCTCCGGGTCCGGGCATCTTCGCTTCCTCCTTGAATCGTTTTCATAAAATTGCCGCGACAGGTTCCCCTTTTTCGGGCTTTGTTCCGCAAAACAAACCTGCACGGTTCCGATATGTATATTATACAGGATATCTGCTTTTCCTGTCAAGCAGGATTGCAAAAATTTTCCTGTCGGGCTTTGTTTGACGACTTGCGAGTGCTCTTTCCCTTCCTGCCGCAGCAAAATCGTGTGAAAAATTGTTTTTTCTCTTGCAAAAGCAAAAAAAATAAGATATAATATATAGGTATTCTTTATTCTGCCACACCATGCAAAAATCTCCTGCCATTCAGCCGCGCCCGCACAGAATACGGCAGATATGACCGGCGGGAGAGGAAAGGATAAACCGAATGCAGAACAGCAATCATCCAAAACAGCTGCGAATCGGATTATTGGGATTCGGTTCCATGGGGAGAACACACACCTGGGCAGTCCGGAACCTTCCGTTTTTCTACGGGGATGCGCTTCCGTTCTCCGCCACAACCGCCGGCGTATGCACAACAACCCTGGAAAAATCGAAAAAAATTGCCGCGGAATTCGGAATCGGAAAAGCGGCTTGCGAAGAGGACGCGCTGATTTACGACCCGGACATTGACATCATTGACATCTGTACCCCGAACAACTGCCACTTCGCCACGCTCCGCAAGGCGATTCTTGCCGGAAAGCACGTGCTTTGCGAAAAACCGCTCTGCATCTCTCCCGCAGAGGCGGAGGAAATCACCTCGCTTCCGATACAGGAAGGGCAAATCTGCGGCATGGTATTCAACAACCGCTGGATCGCGCCCGTTCTGCGGGCGAAGCAGCTGATTTCGGAGGGCAGACTCGGAAGGATTCTCAGCTTCTCCGGCAGTTATCTGCACAGCAGTGCCACCGACATCTCCCGTCGTGCCGGCTGGAAGCAGGATCGCTCGGTCTGCGGAGGCGGCGTTCTCTTTGATCTCGGTTCCCATGTCATCGACCTTCTCGGCTTTCTGTGCGGTCCTTTGGATGAGGTCAGCGGAATGTCGCAGATCGGTTATCCGGAACGTACCGGACGCGACGGCACCCTTTGGAAAACCAACGCGGACGAGTCCTTTTATCTGACCGGCAGGACAGCGGACGGCGCATGCGGTACCGTGACCGTCGGGAAACTGCAGGTCGGAACCAATGATGATCTGTCTTTCTCCGCCTACGGAGAAAAAGGAGCGCTTCGCTTTTCTCTGATGGAGCCGAACTGGCTATACTTTTACGATCAGACCGTCCCGGATGCACCCATCGGCGGAGAACGCGGATTTACCCGGCTGGAATGCGTCGGGAAATATCCGGGGCTGGTTTTCCCCTCCGTCAAAGCGCCTGCCGGATGGCTTTACGGGCATCTGGCAAGCATGCATGCATTTCTCTCTGCGGTCGCGTCGGGTACCCCGTTTGCGCCTTCCCTCCGGGACGGCAGATACGTTCAGAACGTGATGGATGCGGCATATCGTTCCGACCGGAAAAACGGCATCCGCTGCCGGGTGGATCCATGGTAGTCATCGGTGTCACCGGTCCCAGCGGAGCCGGAAAAGGCACGGTCAGCCGTTGCTTTGCTTCTCTCGGCGTTCCGGTCATTGATGCCGACGCAGTATACCATCGGTTGCTCCTTCCCCCATCTCCCTGCCTTTTGGCGCTGACCGAAGCGTTCGGCGAACACATTTTGAACGCGGACGGCACGCTGAACCGACCGGAACTTGCAAAACTCGTTTTTTCCTCCCCGGACGCGCTGGAACGGCTGAATGCCATCTCGCACCGCTTTGTGATGGAAAACATCCGCCGGATGCTGGAACAATGGCGGAAAGAGGAGGTTCCGGTTTGTGTACTGGATGCCCCCCAGCTTTTTGAAGCCGGAGCAGACCGGGATTGCGATGTGATTGTTTCGGTGCTTGCCGACCAAAAGCTCCGCTTGGAACGGATCGTAGCCCGCGACCGGATTTCGCCGGAGCGCGCCATGGAGCGGATCCGGGCGCAAAAGAGCGACGACTATTTTCGCGCACACGCAGACTATGTCATCGAAAACAATGGATCCGAAGGCTGCATCCTGCCGCAGGTACAACAGATTCTCGCAAAAACGGGAGGGGGAGCCTTATGAAACTGAATTCCCGCAGACTGCTGGCCGTTCTTCTGCTTGCCGTCATTTCGGTCGGATTCGGCTTTGCGTTTGATGCCACCGCCACCGCCGTGGAAAAGCACCGATACCCCATGGTCTCCTCCTGCTCGGAAATGATTCCGAAATATGCGCTTGCCTACGGGATTCCGGAGCCGATTCTCTGGGCAACGGTGCGAACCCGGAGCAATTTTGTCAGCAATGCCCGCTCGGAAGACGGAAAGACCGGACTGATGCAACTGTCCGAAGCGGATTTTTCTTTCATCTGCACCGAAATTCTCCGGGAGGAGAAACAGGATCCGGGATTGCTCTACGATCCCGCCACCAACCTCCGCTGCGGCACCGCCTACCTTTCTTATCTGTATCAGCGCTACGGTGTGTGGGACACGGTATATCTGGCGTTTGATGCCGGAATTGATGCCGTGGACGCGTGGCTCGCCGATCCGGGTTATGTCAATTCCGTCGGCAGGCTTTCCGGCGTTCCGGATGCATCCGCTTCCGCGTTTGCGAAGCAAATGGAGAAAGCGGTCGGTTACTATACCAAACTGTATTTTTAAGAAAAACAAAAAGGAGAAAATAAACATGTCCGAGAAACAAAACCTGACGTATGAAAAAAAGACTGTCTATGAAAAAGCGGGAAAGGCCGTGGTCGATGCCGCATTTACGTACGCAACCGGCTACACCGCGTTCCTGAACGCGGCAAAGACCGAGCGGGAAGCCGTCCGGGAGGGTGTCCGTATGGCAGAGGCGGCAGGATACCGTCCGTATACCTTCGGAATGCCGCTTAAGGCAGGCGACAAATACTACTATAACAACCGCGGCAAGAACATTTTTCTCTTCCGCGTCGGTACCGAAAATATTGAAAAAGGCATCCGCATTACCGCGGCGCATATCGACTCTCCGCGGCTGGATCTGAAACAGGTTCCGCTGTATGAGGAAGGCGGTATCGGATATCTGAAAACGCACTACTACGGCGGCATCCGCAAATACCAGTGGCTGGCAATGCCGCTGGCTCTCCATGGCGTGGTCGTCAAGGAAAGCGGCGAAACTGTGGAAATTGTGGTCGGTGAGAATGAGACCGACCCCGTGATGTATATCACGGATCTTCTGCCCCATCTGGCGGCAAAGGAAAACGCCAAGACCGTCAACGAAGCTTTCTCTGCGGAAAAACTGAACATCGTGGTCGGCAGTATGCCGCTGGAGGGAGAGGAAAAGGATCGCATCAAGCTTGGCGTGCTGGAATACCTCAACCGGACGTACGGCATCACAGAGGAGGATTTTCTCTCCGCAGAGCTTTGCATCGTTCCTGCGGCAAAGGCGCGGGACGTCGGCTTTGACCGCTCCATGATTTGCGGCTACGGACACGACGACCGCGTCTGCGCATACCCCTCCATTACCGCGATGATCGACGCCGATGAACCCCTGCACACCACTATGTGCCTCCTCGTAGACAAGGAAGAGACCGGAAGCGACGGCGTTACCGGTATGCAGAGCAGTCTGATCACCGATCTGATTACCGAAATTTCCAAAGCGCTCGGCGGCAATGAAGCGGTCGTCCGCGCCAACTCCAAGTGCCTCTCCAGCGATGTCACCGCTGTGTATGACCCCAACTTTGCGGATGTCTATGAAATCCGCAACGCCGCGTTGCTCGGCTGCGGTGTCGGACTTTGCAAGTTCACCGGCTCCCGCGGAAAAGGAGGGACCTCCGATGCCAGCGCAGAGCTGGTGGCATGGGTGCGCAAGTGCCTGAATGATGCCGGCGTCGTATGGCAGACCTGTGAGCTTGGAAAGGTCGATGTCGGCGGTGGCGGAACCGTGGCAAAATTCATGGCAAACCACAACATCGACACGGTGGATCTCGGTGTCGGCGTGCTCTCCATGCACGCGCCGTATGAGCTGATTGCCAAGGTAGATCTGTACGAAAGCTACCGCGCATTCCGCGCATTCTATCACTGCTGAACCGATTATTTCCGAAGGAACCCCGCCCCCGGCGGGGTTCCTTCGGGGTACCGATACAAGAAAGGAGGGGAAACCGTGCTTCGTCAACTGTCCGAGACCGAAGAAAAATACCGGCATCTGGAAGCCCAGCTTTCCGATCCCGCCGTTGCAGGGGATCCCGCACGGTGTACCGCCGTTCTGAAAGAATACAAAGCACTGACCCCTGTCGTGGAAGCATACCGTGCATGGCAGAAGGCAGAGGCGGAAATCCGGGAAGCTCAGGAACTTCTGGAGGAAGGTGCGGATGCCGATCTGCGCGTTTTGGCAAACGAGGAGCTGAGGCACGCCAAGGAGAATGCAGAACGATTCCGGGAAAAACTGAAACTTCTGCTGCTCCCGCAGGATCCGAACGACGAAAAAGACATCATCGTGGAAATCCGTGCCGGAGCCGGAGGAGAAGAAGCCGCACTTTTTGCGGCAGTGCTCTACCGGATGTATACCATGTACGCCGTATCCGCGGGCTTTACCACCTCCCTCATCAGCCAGACCCCGACCGAACTCGGCGGCTACCGCCAGCTCGCGTTTCAGATCGAAGGGAACGGTGCCTATTCCCGCTTCAAATACGAAAGCGGCGTGCACCGCGTCCAAAGGGTTCCGGAGACCGAATCACAGGGCAGAATTCAGACCTCTACCGCAACCGTCGCCGTTTTGCCGGAAGCGGAAGAAATATCGGTGGACATCGACCCCGCAGACATCGTTTTTGAATCCTGCAAATCCAGCGGCGCCGGCGGTCAGCACATCAACAAGACCGAATCCGCCGTCCGCCTGACCCACAAGCCGACCGGAATTGTGGTAGAATGTCAGGAGGAGCGAAGCCAGTTCAAGAACAGGGACAAGGCGATGAAAATGCTCCGGACCATCCTGTATGACCGGAGCCGCCGGGAACAGGAGGAAGCCATTGCGTCCGACCGGAGCCGGCAGATTGGAACGGGCGACCGGAGCGAACGTATCCGAACCTATAACTACCCGCAGGGTCGCGTCACCGACCACCGGATCGGGCTGACGATCTATTCGCTGGAGAAATTTCTCAACGGCGACATCGGATCCATGATCGACGCTCTTGCCACCGCGGATACCGCCGAAAAGCTGAAACGGGAATCCGCCGACTGACCGTTCATTTTCCGTTTCCGCTTTTCGCGCATTTCTCGGAAGCATTGACCTTTTATTTTACCGCACGAGGTACTTTTCTTGCATACCGAACATATCAAAATCGAAACACTCTCCGCTGCCGAGCCGGATTTGCGCCGCGCGGCAGACATTCTCCGGCAGGGCGGCTTGGTGGTTTTCCCGACCGAGACCGTGTACGGTCTCGGCGGAGATGCAACCAATGCCGCGGCAGCACAGAAAATCTATGCCGCCAAGGGCAGACCGTCGGACAACCCACTGATTATCCATGTGGCAACCCCGGAAGAGGCGTCGGCATACGCTGAGACAAACGACATGTATTTCCGCCTTGCCAAGGCTTTCATGCCGGGACCTCTGACCGTGATCCTTCCGAAAAAAGGCAGCATCCCCTACTCCACCACCGGCGGTCTTGACTCCGTCGCCGTCCGGTGCCCCTCACATCCCGTGGCGCACCGTCTGATTGAGCTGTGCGGCTTCCCTATTGCCGCACCGTCCGCCAACCTTTCCGGAAAGCCGTCGCCGACCTGTGCCGCATACGTTGCCGCAGATATGGACGGCAGAGTGGATATGATCCTGGACGGCGGAGACTGCGAGATCGGTCTGGAATCCACCATCGTAAAAATCGAAGGGGATTCCCTCCTGCTCCTCCGCCCGGGCGGAATCACTTATGACGCACTTTGCATGGTTGCGGAGCATGTCACAATTGCCGACGCGGTCAAAAACCAGCTCGCCGACAATGAACGCCCCCTCTCTCCGGGCATGAAGTACAAGCATTATGCCCCGAACGCTCCCGTGGTGCTTCTGCAGGGAGCGCCGGAAGCAGTGCTTGCATTTCTCCAAAAGGAGCAGACAAGAACCGATTGCGCCATCCTCTGCTTTGACGAAGAGAAGCCGTTTCTGCGCCCGGAACGCCTGTTCCCGGTCGGCAAAAGAGCCGACCTGCAAACGCAGGCGCACCGCCTCTTCCACGCCCTACGGGACGCGGACCTGCCCGGCATCACCGTCATCTACGCGCACCTGCCGGACACCGACGGCATCGGACTGGCTCTCTACAACCGCATGATCCGCGCCGCCGCACACACGGTCCGGGAGATTTCATAGCAGAGAACCGGAACGGCGGTACCGTTTTCGGATTTGCATTTCGCACTCCCTTCCCGATTTTTTTCAACAGAAAGGATTTATCGCATGGCAAAAAGGCAGAACAAAGAAAAAAAGGAAATCGTGTACGCTCCCATCGTTTCCCAACCGATTACCGAAACGATCGAAAAGAACTACATGCCCTACGTCATGAGCGTCATCATTTCCCGCGCCATCCCGGAAATTGACGGATTGAAGCCATCCCATCGCAAGCTGCTTTATACCATGTACAAAATGGGACTTTTGACCGGCGCGCGCACCAAGAGCGCCAATATCGTCGGGCAGACCATGCGTCTGAACCCGCACGGCGATGCTTCTATTTACGAAACCATGGTGCGCCTGACCCGTGGAAACGCGACGCTTCTGCACCCGCTTGTGGATTCCAAGGGCTCCTTCGGAAAGCAGTATTCCTCCGAGATGAAATATTCTGCCGCCCGCTACACGGAATGCAAGCTGGACAGCATCTGTCAGGAACTGTTTTCCGGCATCGACAAGAATGCGGTGGATATGGTGGACAACTATGACGCAACACTCAAGGAGCCTGTGCTCCTTCCCACCACCTTTCCGAACATTCTTGTCATGCCGAACATGGGAATTGCCGTCGGTATGGCGTCCAACATCTGCTCCTTCAACCTTGCGGAGGTCTGCGACGGAACCATCGCCCTGCTCCGCAAGCCCAATCTTTCCGTTGAAAAGATGATGGAGCTGATCAAAGCGCCGGACTTCTCCGGCGGCGGCGTGATTCTCTATGATGCCGATGAAATGCGCAAAATCTACACCACCGGTCAGGGTTCCGTCCGGATGCGCGCCCGGTACGTCTATGACAAGGAACACAGCTGCATCGAGATCATCCAGATTCCCTATTCCACCACCATCGAGCTGATACTTGCAAAGCTGACCACCCTTTACAAGGAGGGAAAGCTGAAGGAAATCACCGATTTCCGGGACGAAATCGACCTCAACGGCTTCAAACTGACGCTGGACATCCGCCGCGGTGTCGATCCGGATAAGCTGATGACCAAGCTCTTCAAGCTGACCCCGTTGGAGGACAGCTTCAAGTGCAATTTCAATGTTCTGATCGACTCCACGCCGCACACCATGGGAATCATCGGGATCCTGACCGAATGGATCCGCTTCCGGCTCGGATGTCTGAAGCGGGAGCTGACCTACGACCTCGGCAAAAAGAAGGACAAGCTCCACCTGTTGCTGGCACTTGGAAAGATCCTGTTGGACATTGACAAAGCCATCCGCATCATCCGCAAGACCGAGAAGGAAGCGGACGTGGTTCCCAACCTGATGAAGGGCTTTGACATTGATGAAATTCAGGCAAACTTCGTAGCGGAAATCAAACTCCGCTACCTGAACCGGGAATACATCCTGAGCCGTACCGCCGAGATCGGAGACCTGCAAAAGGAGATTGCGGAGCTGGAGGAAACACTGAAGGATGAACTGAAGCAGAAAGCGCTCATCATCCACCAGCTGACCGAAATCAAGAAAAAGTACGGACAGCCGCGGCGTTCGCAGATTGTTGCCGCAGACAGTGTCGGAACCTATGTGGAATCCGAGCACATCGAAAAATATCCCGCCCGGTTTGTCCTGACGCGGGAGGGATACTTCAAGAAGATCACCTTCCAGTCTCTGCGCGGGAATGACGAGCAGAAGTGCAAGGACGGCGATGAAATTCTCAATCTGATGGACGGAGAAAATACCGACAATCTGATTTTCCTGACCGACCATCAGCAGCTCTACCGCGCCCGTGCCGAGGACTTTGACACCACCAAGGCATCTGCCCTCGGAGATTACCTGCCGGTCAAGCTGAACATGGATCCGGATGAGAAACCGATTCTGATGAACATTCAGAACAAATACCCCGCAAAGGAAAACATCGTTCTGATCTTTGCCAACGGAAAAGGCGTGCGCATCTCCGTTTCCAACTATGAAATTACCGGAAACCGCCGCAAAATCACCTCCGCGTTCTCCAAAGCCTCCCCGCCCGTTGCGGCATTTTATGAGAAGGCACCGATGGAGATTCTCCTGGAATCCTCGGATCACCGCGCCATTCTGATCAAGTCCACGCTGATCCCGCTCATGTCCACCCGCACCTCCAACGGAAACCAGCTGATGACACTGAAAAAAGGACAGACGCTGATCCGTGCCACTGCCGATCCCGCCTCCATTCCGGAGGATGCAAAGGGACTGAAAAAAATCAAAATTCCTTCCGCCGGCGTCCCGCTCAACTGAGTCAGGTGCGGAAGAAGAAAGAGGCCTTATATGTCAAACCAAAATAAGAATACTTCCAAACATTCCCTTGCCACCCGCATTCTTGCCATTGTCCTGACCGTTCTGGTCGCCTCCGGCGTTGTGATCTATCTGGTGGATCTGTTCGTCAACCTGTTTTCCCATTCCTCCGAAGAGGAATCCGGAACAACCCACAACCATGACGACCATCTCAGCGCAGAAGCGGACGCAATCGTCCTTGCAAACGACACACTTCCCTTCACCTTTGATTCCTCTTCCTGCTGAGTAGCGTAGAGGCAGAAAAAAGCACGCTTTTAGCCGTTTGTCCCCCGGAGGCGGTTTACCCTTGCCGCCTCCGGGGGACAAACAATTTCCGCCCGCCGCTCTTTCCGATTTTCCATATAACCAAACTCCATCTGTCCGTGAGAGAAAAACCTGCCGCCCCATGCTGGCTCATTTTTGCCATAGCCCCGACCCAAACCACCACCGGGGCAATGCGAAACCCTGCCGAAACGTTGGCACAAATCTCTTGGGAATATCCTCACAGCAGGCGATCGGCCTGTCCTCAGGAAGGAAAGCGTTGCCGATATCAGTCGAAAAAATCCACCCGACATCCCCCCGCCAAGCATCCGG
>CAKSPO010000046.1 GCA_934481515.1 uncultured Eubacteriales bacterium | reverse complement strand
TTGCCGCAAACCTCGCAGACCGCCTTTTCGGTGCAGGTTGCCGCTCCGCCCTTGTGGTCGGCAAGTCCGCCCTCGGTTGCGTCGCACTTGGTACAGTGCTTCGGCTCCGTGCAGGTTGCCTCGACCCACTCGTGCTTGCAGCCGTAATGCAGATCTTCCGATCTTACGCAGGACGCAAAACCGAAGACGCAAAGCAGTACAAGTGCAAGAGAGAGCCACAGGAACTGTTTTTTGCTTTTCATAAAGACCTCCTCAAGATAATAATGATGTCTTCCGAACAGAGAGAACACCGGATGACTTTCCGCGAAAAGCGTATTCCTCCGGAATCCCCAATTCTCCAGAGTAATTATATACCAAATCAGAAGGACTTGCAATGGGCTATATCACCCAAATAAAACCGCTGATTTTGTTCATTTTGTGGTTTTCGCCCGACCGCCCTCCCCACCGGACGCGGTCTCCACGTTCCTCACTGCCTGTCCGCATCGTGCAAGGGACGCGGAAAACGCAAAAACGCACCTTCCGGCGATATACCGCCAAAAGCCAGATGCTTTTGAAACGTGCATATCGGAAGCCGGCGTGCGTTTTTTGTTTTGTGTTCTTTTTCTCTCTGCGTGCCGGACGCCCGGCAGCCTATCCCGCAACGGTATCCGAGGTCACATCAAAATAGATGCGGAACCGGATATTTTCCACGGAGGTTCCCGCGAGCGCGTTATATGTCTCCTCCGTCATCAGAGAGAGTGCGGAAAGTCCTGCGGCTTCCCTCTCTGCATTGACTGTTGCAAGACGCGTATTTACCGCTTCCAGAGATTCCATCCTGACCTGAAGCCAAAAATCGTAGCAGTTTGCGGCACCGTTCCCTGTCTTAGCCGCCGTCACGGAACCGGCAAGCCGCAGGGAAAACAGCTCCGCCGTTGCGCTCTCTCCGAGATCGCAGAGATACAGTCTGACTGCCTGCGCAGTGTCCAACGGATACCCTTCCGTTTCCGTGCCGGAACGGATCGGAATCACCTGCACGGAAAGGGTGCGGAGCAATTCGGCAGAGGAAGCGGCGGAAAGCTGTCCGAAATCCAGCTCCATCCGAATCTCATTATCGGTGTCGCTGTTGTTCTCTATGGCAAACTTGCAGGTACTGATCCTTCCCGGAAGCAGTTCCTTTGCCGAAAACGAAAGCTGAACCGCCGCCTGATTCTCCTCACTGCGGGCATACTCCGTCACCGGGTCAAAGAAATCGTAGATTTCCCGATAATATTTCATATCGACCGGTGAAGCGGCAAGCTCCGGAACCCCGTTCCGGTTTTCGTCCGCACATCGATACAGCGTCACGGTGGAGTTGATCTCCAGCATCTCAAAGCCCATCGGCGTATTGTCTCCGCGGCTGAACCACGCATAAACGGCAGTCGGAATCATAACGAGCAGAAGCACGAAGGAAAGCATCAACAACAGAATGTTTTTTCTTTTCATGACCCATTCTCCTCCTCTGTAATCATTTCGGACAACCGGAGCGAACCGATGGAAAAGCGCTTTTTGGAAAGCTGATTGGTAACCGTTCCCCGCAGGGCATAGTATTGTGTTCCCGTGTCCGGATCTCCGAGCTGAACGGAAATCCGGAACGTACATGTAATGACACCGTTCTCCGGTGCCGCGTTTCCTTCTGCCAGAAGAAACGGATCTGCCGTCCTGACAGAGGTTCCGTTGCCGGGATCGTAGGAAGCGAAGAAGGACCCGCTGTTCTGCCCGACCGTATACTCGGCATCCCCGCTTTCTGCCCGGATTTCAACCAGTTCCGCCCGGAAAATACCGAGAATGCTGTATTCACCCGGCGTGTTTCCCTCACCTTCCGGTATGGTAAATCTGCCGTCCGTGTCGTCAAAGTCCGCAAGGGACATCCGATAGCGCATGGCGTCGGTTCCGATGCACCGGAACCCCACCGTGACCGTCAGCGTCTCCCCCGGAAAAAGCCCGGTCAGCTGTATCGGAATCAAGGCTCCGTCAGCGTCCTCGGAAAACACATAGGAAACTCCTTCATACACGCCGGCAGACTTCAATCCCTCCGTCTCCCCTTCCGCAACGGCAACCGCACGGTAGTACCCGCCGTCAGTGTGCCGGAAATAGCGGATCGGATCGTATACCGTGTCCCCCACGGAGGGGAGAACCGTAATGACAGGTTCAAAGCGAAGCTGATCCGTTCCGGTCTCTACCCGGATTCCGTCCCCCTGTGCCCTGGTGTTTTCGAAAAACCATGCAAGGGAGGAATCCCGGAGCAGGAAAAAGGAGACCAGCGCAGCAGAGCAAAGCACGGCAACCGCCGCCAGAGACACAAAGCTTCGCATCAGTTTTTTCTCTTTCAGCCAGAAGCGGATATGCATACGTTTTCTCCTTTCCCCGGTGCATCCGGTCAGACCCGGACAACAGAAAATTTCAGAACAACGGAATAAACATTCCCGCCGGAAGAGGCGGAATAGGTCAGCGTAAAGGTGGTCTCATCCACCACATCAAACCGCAGTCCGACTGCGGAAACGGAACAGCTGTAGGAGCGGTTGGAGGCGGTGGAGGACAGACCGTAATCCGCCGGGGCGGTACTGAGCTGCAAGAGCATATCGGCAAGAGACATCGTCGCGGGAAGCTTGTTCTGATAGACAAGACTGTGCAGATTCAGATAAATCTGCGACGCAGAGCGGCTGTCGGCAAACAGTACCGGGGCATCCTTTGTCCCGCCCGACCAGACCTGAATGCCGGCGCTCAAAAGTTCCTGATACACGCCGTAATTGCTCAGCCCGTCCGAGCCGTAAAACACGTTGTCGGCATTGCTTGTTCCCGGAACGTTTCCGCTGAGATAAATGTTCTCCATGTTCCGGGACACATTGGTGCACAGTTCCGAAAGCCAACGGAAGGAATCAATCCGGTTGGACTCCAGATGCAGTTCCGTCAGGTTCCGCAGCGACGAGGAGGAAGCATCGCACCACGCCGCAAATGGATTGTCCGCATCCGCCGCCAACACGATGCCGCAGTCGGAAAGATCCAGAAAAATGAGCGAGCGCATCTGCGCGATTTCCCGCAGAACCGCATCGGAAACCACAGCACCGGACAGATTGACCCGCTGGGTTCCGGTCATATACCGGATTCCGGTGAAATCGGTGGTTGCCCGCAGATACGGGTCGGTGCTGTTTTCAAAATCCAGCGGAACATTCTGACCAAGCCAATCGGTATAAATGACATGGTCCCCGACCGCATCAATGGCAGTTCCCGAAATCCGGAAGCTGTTGTAAAGCCAGAGAAAGAAGTTTTCATCCGTAATTTCCGAACCGTAATGAAGAATCCCCGGAACGGTGAAATCGCTGAACATGTGGTACAGCGACCATTCCTCCGCGGTGTAAGACATCCGGAACTGATACACCAGCCGGATTCCCGTATTGCCTGTCGGGACAAGCGCCTTGTCAATGGTAATCCGGAAATACGCCGTTCCGCTCTCCGCCTCCGCCCGCAAAGCACTGCCGGTGGGAAGGAGCGCATCCAGTGCATCCGCAAAGGAAAGGAAGGTCAGCTCCCATTCGGTTCCGTCCGATTCCGTTATCACCTTCGTCACGGTTTTGCCGCGAAGCACGGTCTCATTCCCGGTATGATCCACAAAGACAAGTCCCAGCGCGGAAGAAATTGCCTGTAGATCCTCTGCCTTTCCCGACTGCGCCGCAAAGCCATAGCAAACCAGCGGCAGATCCTTCTGGTAATTGAACGGCATGGAAAACGCCGACAGCGTGTATTCTCCGGTCGTGTCCGTCATCAGACGGTTGAACACGGAATAATACGGTAGGAACCGGTTTCCGCCGCCACCGCCGCCGAGCGAGCACTCCACGGGAATCTGCAGCGTCACCTCGGATTCCTCTCCATTGTATTCCACCAGCATCCGCACATTCAGAAAGACCCTGCCGGCATCCTCCTCCGGCTTCCCCGTGACAACGGCAAAGCGGCTGTTTCCGTCCGTCCCCTCGGTAATGGCGTAATATTGCTCCGCCGTGTTGCCGTAAACAACGGAATAGGCAATGCTCTTCACGCCGGGATACGCCGCGGCATAGGCTCCGTCCGCATGCGTGCGGTAATATTCCATTCCGTACAGCGGCAGATACCCCGCAAAGGAATTCTCTTCTCCGGCACCGGAATAGGTGTAGGAGCCGTCTCCGTTCGCCGTCACGGAAATCTCCGTTCCGTACCATTTTTTCAGAAGATCGTTTGCCAGCGTCACCGCGCTCCGCACGGTAAACGTATTGGTGCTCTTCACGGGAAAATCCCGGCTCCGGAGCAAGACCGTGCCAGAGCTTCCCATCGCCCGCAGCGTCAGCCTGACCGTGTCGGTGGTCGGAACGAACAGAACCGTAGCGTTTGTTTTCTCCGGCTCTTCGTCCGCCCGCGGGAACGTCCTGTCGCCGCCTGCGGTATAACCCTCATACTCCAGTACCACCCCCGGAAGTGTGCTGAACGCCGTCGGGAGCTGGACATTCCGGTTGAGAACATAGCTTTTGATGTCCGTCACCGTTTCCCCATCTGTCGCAGTGTCTACCCAGAAGCGCCACAGGTACCTCGCCGCCAGTGCTTCCGCGACCACCGCACGGGCATCCTCCGTTGAAACGTCCGGTGCCTGAAGGAAAAAGGAGCAGGTGTAGACATTTTCCGCTCCTTGAGAGGCGACCTTCACCGATGCCGTCAGCGTTTCCGCACCGATACCGGTCAGCCTGCCGTCCGGCGAAATCACACCGTTCTCCGACGCATAGGAAACCGAAACCCCCGGATAGCCGAGGTAACGTACCGGCAAATCCAGATCCGCCAGAACATAGGAGCAGGGCTGATCCGGATGCAAGGTGCATTCCGGCCCGGAGGAGCCGAGAAACTGCCCCGGAGAAAAAGAAGTCAGCCCGGAAATGTCCGCATAGGAATCCGGCGGAAGAAGCAGATTGGATTCATCCGCCGCCGCAGCCGCAACGCTTCGGAAGAAATGATAAGCGATATAGGCAGGGTCTGCGGACAGAATCCGCAGATGCTCCCCTTCCGCTTCGGTAAAGATACCGTCAGAGGAGAGCGTTCCGACCGTAATGCCGTCGAAAAAGACCGCCGCATTCGGCGTATCCGCAAGCACACCGCCGTTGCCGTCACCGTCAAGAATCACCCTTCCGCCGGACATGACGACGGCGCCGTGATAGGTGTGCCGGAAGGTCAGCGTATGCCCGCCGGTCAGAAGATCGTACCCGCCGAGATCGAGATGCACATCCGCCGTGACAACAAGATCCGCTTTCATCCGGATGCTCTGCGTCAGCTTCAGCGTCCGCCGTGCGGGAGACACATTCTCCGAGACGGCGGCACCGTCCAGATAGGTTTCTGCCTGCGAGGCAAGGAACAGCTCCCGGAAGTCGGCAACCTCGATCACCTCTGCCGTCGGATCAAGTGAAAGCGTCGGGTCGGCGGAGCGGTGCCACGTAAAATAGGCAAAGGTCACCGCCGTGCCCATCAGCAAAATCAGAAGTGCTGACACAATCCCAAAGGGCGCCCGCTTTCCGTTCTTTCGTTGCATAAGTTGTTCCCTCCTTTCTCCTGAAAGCTTCATCCCGTCGTTCCAATGGTGCAAATTGCAATTTGAAGCGTCGGATTTTCCGCCAGTCGATACAAAAATCCGCAGACGTATGACGGAAAATGCGAAAACAAGTGTGCCGTGTGCGGATGGCGCGGTGAAGCCTTAAAATACCGTTATCCGATGACCGTCACACGAAAGGTTCTTGTATATTCCTTTCCGTCCACAAAAATGACCGCCGTAAGCTCCATCTCCTCTGTCCCGCCCGTTCCGGAGTAATCCTGTCCGCTGGTCAGGTACAGCCTGCCGTTCTTCATGCGCAGATACGCGTGCGTCCCGCCGCTACCGTCCGTTTCCAGAAGCAATTCCGCCGTTCCGAACGTGCGCAGATAATAGAATCCGGAGTCGTCAAACGTCATGATGTAAAAGCGATTGGCGGCGTAATAGTTGGTTCCCTCCGTCAGGTAATAAATCCCGCCGGTTCCCGTCGCATTCATCGGCTGTCTGGAAAATTCCGACGCGCTGACCACCGCGCAGGTGCGGGTTCCGCCCTCCGCGTCGTCATAGGTCATTTCCGTATGCGCGTCGTCCGCCCAAATGATCCGGTAGACGCATCCGGGACGGTAGGTTCTCCCGTTGACCGTCACTGTTTTCGTACCGTTATAGAACACATACATTCCAAGATAATTCCCGCGCCGAACCGTTCCGGCTGCCGCATTGGCTTCTGCAAGGATGCTCTCCATATTCGGTGCGGTATTCCCGTCCGCAAGAAGCACGCCGGTGTCCTCAAGGGTATAGCCGTCCGTTCCGAATACCAACCGATAGAAGCGTCCGGATGTAAAGGAGTACCCGGTATCCGCTCCGTTTCTCGTGTAGGTATCCGTTCCGGTGCCGGATCCACCGAAAAGCCAGACCGATGCCGTCTGCACCCCCTGCAGAACCGTTTCGGCTGTTTGCAAAGCGGCGGAAGCTTCCTCCGCGGAGGCAATTGCCGGGACGTTTTCGGTATAGAGCGTGGTCGTGGTATTGCGGACATATCCATAAGAGGAAATATCCGCTTGCATCCGCTCCGACATGGCAGCGGGAATTCCCGCCAGCAGGGCGGCGCTTCCGGTATCCGTCAGCGTCAGGGTTTCGGACATCGTTTCTCCGTCCGCATTCAGATAGGTATACTCCGCCGTCGGTGCGGAGGGAGACAATACTGCTTGGGAACCGGAAACAGTATATGTATAGTTCCACCACCACCCGCTACGAGTATGCCAGTAGATTGTCTGCCCTGCACTGACGGAAAGTGCGGTCGGGGTGCTGGTTTCATTCTCTTTGGCGTAATAGGTATAGGTTTCCGCTGTCACCCGAAGCGTTCCGGAGGTGTTCCTGCTCTTCGCCGTATAGGTATAACGGGTTACCGTCTGCGTATCGGAACGATAGCACAAACCTTCCACGGTGAACGGATCGGTGCCATCGGTACAGGTCAGGGTATATTCCGTCACCGTCGTCTTTTTCACGTAGTACAGCTGTTGGTAAGCGGTTCCCTGCTGCAGGTTGTTGCTCCCGCTACGGAGCCCGAGATAGTAACCGGTGTTTCCGTTGTAGAGATAGGTTGTCGCTTCATCCGAGCTGACAACCGTTCCGTCGGAGAGCGAAAGCGAAAAATTGTACCCTGCGCTTCCGAGAATCTGCTCCAGCTCCGCGTCGCTGTACTCCGGCAAGGAGGGATCCGCCGCGTAACGGGCAGAAGCATCAAACCGTGCCGACCCGTCGGAGGAGAGCAGAATTGGATAGACATACCCTGCCTCCAGTGTCACACCGCCGACCGTCACCGTCTGCGTGCAGTAATAATCGTTGGTGAGAAGCGAGATCATTGCCGCCGCGGTCAGTTTGGTTCCGTAGGTTCCGGCGGAAAAAGTGCCCGCGCCCGTCACGGGAGAGGGGTAGATGCGGTTTCCGCTGTCCTGCTGCCAGTAAAGCCGGATCGCGTTTCCGGCATCCGAGAGAGAACGCAAAAGCTGTAGATACTGCCCGTCCAGCTTCTCCAGATCCTGCAAAAACGCCAACGTTTCCGATGTGTCCGCTTCCTTCGTATAGGCCTTTTTTTCGGCACTGCTACCGTCGGCGGAAAGCCCGCTGTCCGGCGTATAGAGAACCGTCTGCCGTCCGGCGTTGTAAATTACGTTCAGCGTAAAATCTTTATAACGGTCCGCCTGGGCAACCCCGGTAACGTCCAGAAGCGTCAGATTCCGGTAATTCAGATCCAGCACGGGACCGATGCTCCGGATGCCGTAGTTCATGCCGAGATCCAGCCGGGTCAGCGCCGTGAAGGCGGAAATACCGGTCAGGTCAAATTCCACATACCCGTCCGCGCAATGATACAGGGTCAGTGCCGTCAGCTGCGGAGCCAGCGACGATGCCTGCAACCGGTTGAAAAAGTTGGAAAGCGTTTCGGTGGTCAGAAATGCCGGAAGTCCCGTCGTAACCGTCGCACCGCGGGTTGTGGTCGCACCGACGAAAAACAGCTCCGTCAGATTCCGGAAATGCGTCAGTGCGGTGGTTGCTCCGTCCGCAGAGGTAATGTACGGGTAGAGCCGGTCTCCCACCTGCTCCGCCGCCGCGGTATAATCCTTCGGATAACCGAAGGAGGCATACAGAAGAGAGACAAAGGTCTGCACCGCGTTCTCATTGAGATAGGTCGGAACCACGCTGTAGTTCCGGTACGCCGTCAAAAAGCCGTTTTGTGCAGAGGTACCGGCATTCCGCCAGAACGCCTGCAGAATGACCTCTTCCCGGTCGGTGATATATTCGGTGTCATCCTCGTTGAAATATCCGCTCTGAAGCGAATTGGTACCGGTCTTACGAAGATAATAGGAAGTACCGCTCACTGCCGTATAGACCGTGTCGTAAGTCAGAGAACCGCCGTTCGGCGGGTTGCCGATCGGATAGGAGCCGTCCCAAAATGCCGACTTCGGGAAGTTCTGCTCGTTCAGCGCCCAGCGCATCAGTTCCGTATACTTGAAGTACGTCTTGGAATTGGAGGTCAGATTCCGGATTGCCGTGCCGAACGCCTCCCCGTCGGTAATGACACGCCCCGGCGCAGTCGTAGAGACCGAGGCAATCAAAGTATTCCACTCTGTATCGGAAATTCCGGTCAGATACTGGTAAAACAGCTTCAGCGCATTCAGTTCCGAAGGCGTCAGATACTGCTTTCCGTCCGACGGCGTGGCGCTCAGTGTGCTCCATGCCGTCGCGGACATCGCCCCGGAGGGAAGTGCCGACCAGTCCCGGCTGAGAACCGAGGACGCATCGGACACACTCCGTCCGGTCGCCCAATGAACCAGCCGGAGGAAATCATAAATTTTCGCTTCCTCCCCGTTTACATCGGAATCAGCCTGCCCCACATAAAAGCGGAGCGAATCCAGCTTTTTCCCGTAGGCAACCGTCAGCGGCTCCCCAAGGTAGGTTCCGTCAAACCAATTGCCGCTCTGTCCGCCGCACCGCTCCACATCCTGCACCAGAATGTAGGCGGCGGTATGGTTGGTCACCTTGTTGCCGTCCGTCTCAAACGCTTCGGAGGCATAAACGCGCTCCGCCTCCGGGAGATACCCGAACAGCTGATATTTGACCGAGGAAAAAACGCTGTAATTTCCGAAGCCGGAGCTGTCCGGCAGAATCACCGCAGGAACGGTCACATACAGGGTTCGCGTCGCCTGAACCGTTGGCTGGTAGGTGTAGCGCACCGTCACGGAAACGGCAGTCCGTGTTTCCACGGAGGATGCCTTGGTCAGGTCCACCCGGACGGTATAATCTCCCGTCACCGGAAGAAAGGACTTTCCCGTACCGTCTATGGTCTCCTCCCCTGCCGGAATATCTGTCATTCCCGCTTCCTCTGCGGAAATATAGTACCAGCCGGCATCATTCTGCACCTTGATATAGGTTCCGCTTCCGGTCACGAGATGGTCATAGCCGTCCGTGCTGTCCAGCAGTGTGTATGCCTGACATTGCACCCCCTGATAGGTCAGATACAGCGGGTTTGCCGTAGCGCTCAAAAGTCCTCCGCCGGCAGAGGTGTCCAGCGCAATGGAATACTTTCCGGCACTGATGCTGGAAGCGGAAATCCGATAGACCGTATTCAGTGAAAAATCCGCACGCTCCGCCGCCATGCCGCCCCGCATCCGGGTGCGCAGGATGCTCTTGTACAGATCCAGTGCATCCAGCTGTCCCTGAAGATAATCAAATGCGCCGTCCAGAAGCTGTTCATAATTTCCGGTTTCAATGATAATGTTCACCACGCCCGTATAAACCTCTTCGTCTCCGTCAAAGGTCGCCGCAACCTGAATCTGTGCAAAGGTGCTGAATACCGGCGTATTGAGCAGAACCGCCTGTTCCCCGCTTGCGTTGGTGTAAACGGAAATATAGTTATAGGTAGCATCCTGCGAATAGGTCAGAGAAAGAAGTCCGATCTCGCCATATCCGCTCCATTCCAGCCGCGCCGTGGTCAGAGCAGCATCCGGAGAGGTATACGCCGTCCGGTAATAATAAGCGGAGGACGCATCTGCATTGGGAAGAAACTGATGCGATTTTCGGAAGTCCTCACTGGCAGTGGAAGTATCCCCCATCCAGACCTCCTTCAGGGTCAGCGGACTGAGAGAAGCAAGAAGATTGCTGAAACGCAACGCGTTATTGATGCTGCTGACCGTAAAGGAATAGCGGAGCGGATAAACCTTTTCATTGATGCGGACCTTTGCCAGAAGCGTCACCGCTTTTCCGTCCGCAACGGTATCCTGCAGCTTTCCTGTGTCGGAAACGGTTTCCGGATTTCCGGAAACCCACTCGATGCTGACCCCATAGGCTTTGATTTCGGATGGCAGAAAAAGATCGCTGGTAATGCTTTCGGACAGCGGATTCAGCTTTTCCAGATGCGCCAGAGGTCCCGTCCTGAGTGCCGCAAGAACTGCCTCCCCGTCCTCACCGAAGAGTTTGAAGGACACTGCCTCCGTCTGTGTCCCCACAGAGACGGAAAGCGTGCCGACCGTCGTTGCAGCAAGACCGTCCGGCGCACGCAATGTCGTTCCCTCCAGCACAGCGCCCGTCGATCGGAGCGCCGCAACCTCCAGATAGAAGGAAAGTGACCGCAGCAGTGAAACGGAAGCGCCCGTCCGGATGCCCTCGCCGAGTTCCGCCCGGAGCCGTTCGCAAAGCAACGCCGCCGCCCCTGCGGTATCGCAGGCAGTCACATGAGAAAGCGCCGCGTATTGTCCCGAGACCAATGTGCCGTCGGCGGCGGTGAAATCTTCGATATTCAAAAGCGCCGTTTCGGAATTCACTGTGATTCCGCCGCTCAGGGTTCCCGCTCCGGACGAAAAGGGCGCGGAAGTGGTCAGCGTCAGCGTTCCGCCGGTCACCGTCAGCGTATTTCCTGCAGGCTGCAGAATGTTTCCATGAAAATCCAATCGCACGGAATGCTTGATTTCATAGGATTTTGTCAGCGTCAGTGGCTTGGTCAGCACAACGGTAGGAGTTTCGGCATCCCCCCGAATTTCTCCGAGAAGTCCGGAATTGACGTCCGCCACCGCCTTGGAAAACGCTGTTTCGTCCCCGACAAACAAATATTTTCCCGCGTCGGCATTCGCGGCATTGTCCATGATCCGCAGGGAAACGGTAATTCCTGCATATGCTTCTGCCGCGCTGTGCAGTTCCAGTGTCAGCGTATGCGTATCGGTATTTCCTGCCGGTGCAATCCCCGTACCCGGCAGAACTCCCTCCCCTGCCTCAGTGATTCTTGCCAGCGTATCCACAAAAACACCGTCATAATAAACGAGAACCGCACTTTTGACGGCAGAAAGTGCATCTCCCGTCACCGGTGCACCGTCGCGCTCCACTCCCTTGACAATCAGGGAAACGGTATGCGTCAGATTCGCGCCGGTTTGGTTTTTCAGGGAGAGTGAAAAGGTACGAAACTCCCCCGCGCTGCGGAGGGAAAAAGCCGCCGAAGTTGCGGTCACGGCGCGGTTTTCGGTCAGTTCCGTGACGTTCAGCGTCAGATTGTCGCCCGGATTTCCGGCTTCTGCCTCCCCCTTGCCGGTGACCATAGAACGGAACAGAACCACCGCCGCATAGGTCACGGCACCTGTTGCCGCAAGCAGGCAAAGCGCCGCCAGCAGAACGGTGAGAATGCATTTTGTGCGTTTCCATTTTCCGTATTCCATTGTCTTCCGCCTCCTTTCTCCGCATTTCCGAACCTCTTTCCTGTCCGAAAAACAAAAAAGCCAGTTGCAACGACAAAATTGCAACTGGCTGACTTTACAAGTCCCTTTAGCTTTGCGTCACAGCCTCACGACTGCTTTGCCCAATATCCGATTTGACTTTATTATACTATTGATTCCTTCGGCTGTCAATAGCTTTCCTGGAAATCCCGTTTTGTTTTCTTTTTATTGCCTTTTTATTCGATATTTATTTACAAAAAGTTCTCTGATTTTTCAAAAAATATTCGATAAATAAACGGTTATTCCACCGTCAGGTTCCCGCTTTCGGTGGTCACGTGGATCTTGCAGTTTCCGGTTGAAAATACGTATTCGTCTCCGTCATTCCGGTTCAGCTTTGCGCTCTGCTTGGTGTTCAGCTTGCCGCTGGCGCTGTGAAAACCGACCGTTGCGCCGAGGTTTTCCTTCAGTGCAAGCGTCACGTTTCCGCTGGTGGTTTGCACCTCCACCGACTCGCAGAAAAAGAGCGCCGCCCTGACCGACGCGGAATGCGTCTCTACCTCCAATTTCGGTACGCGCACCTCGCCGAGATTTACAGCACCGGACTCGGTGCTAAGGCTTGCCTTTTTGTCCGTCCGGATGGAGCCGATGTCAATGTCTCCGCTGAAGCTTTCCACTTCCGTTTCTCCGGCGGAAAGCGTGCTGACCGTAACTCTTCCGGAGCCGTTCTTCAAGGAGAACTCTTCTTCACACTGCACATTGGCAAGGCGAACCGTTCCGCTGCTGCTCCGGAT
>CAKSPO010000045.1 GCA_934481515.1 uncultured Eubacteriales bacterium | reverse complement strand
AGTTTGTGGAAAGCCCAATCCTCTCGGCAAGTTGCAGTTGCGTATACCCCTTGGACTGCCGGATTTTCTGTATTCTGTCTCCGATCATTTGTTCCACGGTTTTTCCTTTCTGCAACGCACAAACACCTCCGATCTTTGGCAGAATTTTCTCAAATGATTCTACCATATAGTATAATCGGATTTTCTGCCGGAATAAACAAGACCGCGCCGAAGAACTCATTCTACCATGCGGAGTTTGGCAAAAAAATTTTCCATTGAGTGCAGGATACCGGAAAAGGATTTTTGGAATAACGAAATTTTGGATGCTCCGTAATATTGCAAAGAGCGCCCGGAGCGCGGTTCCTCTGATTGGGAATTCGCACTTCGGACGCTCTTATTATATATTGAAAGTTCATGAAATCGTTACACCGCGAAAACACCTCATCCGACTCCCCGCTTCTTTGCCGCGGAGAGCCATCTTCTTTTCCATCCCGCTTTTTCTGACAGGGCGGGGTCTACCCGCCCGTTCCTAAGGAATTCGCACGACCGTTCCGGCGGCACTCACCCCGCCGGTTTTTTTCATCAATCGAGTACACTCTTGCGCCACGCGGCGGGCGTTGTTCCGGTTTTTTCTCTGAATACCTTGCAAAAGTATGCAAAGTCCGAAAAGCCGCAAAGCGCGGCGATTTCTCCGATTTTTTTCTTTCGATCGCAGAGTAAACGCTTGGCGTTTTCCATCCGGATATTGCATAGCATTTCCGCCGGGGTGCGTTGCTCACTTTCGCGAAACAGGCGAAACAGGAGGGATTGGGAAACTCCGGCGGCAGAGGCGATTTCTGCGACGGACAAATCCTCACTGTAGTTTGCCCGGAGAAACGCCAGCGCTCTGGCAACCGGGGGTGTCCGGAATGCGTTCTTTCGCGTCAGGAAATAAGAGACTGCAAGACGGTATACGGCGGCGGATTGCTCAGCCTTGTCGACAAGACGGTTGAAAAGCCGTTCGCAGTGCAAAAGCTCCGGATAAAGCGCCTCTCCTGCGCAGTCAGAAAATGCTTCCGCGTGAAAATAGGAGAGCAGGGACGCGGCACCGGAGCCGTCGAAGGTAATCCACGCCGTCCGGAAATCCGGTGTGGTGCCACGGTAGGAGACCGGAAAATCCTTTTGGATAAACAGCATTGTGCCTGCGGAAAGGCAATGCTTCTGCGCAGGCGTTTCAAACAGCCCCTCTCCTTGTTCGATGTATAAAAGATGGTGGAAGGGCGTGCCGTGCGGGCGGTTGCGCGGTTCCTGAAGGTGGTTCTTTCCGGCAGTCACCATAAAAATCGGTAAGGAATCGGAATCTTGCATAGCATCCTCCGTGTTTTGTGTAGAATTTTTATAATTTACCTGAATTTCATATTTACAGAAAGGGACGGGTCCAGTATACTACAGACAGAAACGGTTGTCAATAGGGGGCACTCCAATGAAAACACTATCCGAATTCCGACTGCACCAGGACCCGAATCTCTTTCGACTGCATGAAATCAAGTCACATTCCTACCTGATTCCTTTTGAATCGGAAGAAAAATGCGGTTTGCCGCGGGAGGAGTCCGCCTTCTTTCACTCTCTGAACGGGACGTGGCGTTTTTGCTACCGGGAATCCATATATGATATGGACGATTTTTATAAAAACGGCTTTGACGATTCCTCCTTTTCCACGGTGACGGTGCCGGAGATGTGGCAGTTGCATGGCGCGGATGCCGCACAGTACCAAAGCTCCCCCTATCCGTTCCTGTTTGAGCCGCCACTGGTTCCGGAGAAAAATCCTTGCGCGGCTTATATCCGGGAGTTTTCGGTAATCCCGCGCGCGGGAAAGCGGTACGAATTGCACTTTGAAGGGAAGGACAGCTGTGTTGCAGTCTGGATGAACGGAAATTTTGTTGGCTACGGGGAATGTCCGCACTGCGACAGTTCCTTTGACGTGACCGGCTTCCTGAGAGCCGGCACCAACCGCCTTTGCGTGCTGGTGCTGAAATGGTGCTCGGGGAGCTATCTTGACGATCAGGATAAGATCCGTTTGTCGGGACTGTTCCGGGACGTCTATCTTTTGGAGCGGCAGGTGGGCGGGATCTCGGATTTTCACATCCGTACTGCAAACGACGGCACGGTGGAGGTTGCGGCGATTGCAGAGCTTCCGGTCACGGCGGAGATCGGGAAGGACGGGAAGCGGCTTTGCCGCGCTTCACTGTCCGGCGGGCGCGCGGTGCTCTCGCTCAGTCAACCGCTTCTTTGGAGCGCCGAGGAGCCGCAATTGTATGATCTGACGCTGGCTTGCGGCGGGGAATTGATTCGGTTGCGGTTCGGGTTCCGGGAGGCCTCCGTGAGCGGCGGTGTTTTCCGGGTCAACGGAAAAGCGGTTAAGCTCTGCGGAGTCAACCGTCATGATATGTTCCCGGATACCGGTTACACCACGCCGGTGGCAAGGATGCGGGAGGAGCTTGCCATGATGAAGCGGAACAATATCAATGCAATCCGCACTTCGCATTATCCAAACGATCCGCGTTTTTACGAACTGTGCGATGAATTCGGCTTTTATGTGCTGAGCGAGGCGGATCTGGAATGTCACGGATGCAGCTATGTCGGCGGTTTTGAGAAAATCGTCGGAGATACGCTTTTTGCGGGAGCGATCCATGACCGTGTGGTCAGAATGTACGAAGCGCTGAAAAATGTGACCTCCGTTTGCATCTGGTCACTTGGCAATGAATCCTCGTGGGGAGAAAATCTGCGGCGGGAAGCCGATTTTCTGCGGGCGGAGGATCCGTCCCGTCTGCTCCATTATGAAGGCTGGAGCGGGAAGGTAGCGGATTTTGACGAAGCGGAACTTGCATGGCTCCGGAAAACTTTCGGTTTTTCCAGTCGGATGTATATGAATCTGGAGGAAATGCGGGATTGGCTGAAAACAGATACGACAGGGCTGTCGCTCCTTTTGTGCGAATACACACATGCGATGGGAAACAGCTGTGGCGATCTGCGCTTTTATGACGAGGTCATCCGGAGTCATCCGCGTTATGCCGGCGGTTTTATTTGGGAATGGTGCGATCATGCGCTTCCTCTGACCGACCGGAACGGAATCCCGTACTGGGGCTACGGCGGGGATTTCGGTGAACATCATCACCGCGGCAATATTTGCATGGATGGTTTGGTGACGCCGGATCGGCAGGCACATTCCGCGCTGGAGGAAGCAAAGGCGGTGTTTGCACCCATCCGGGCAAGCTACGCCGCGAACGGGATGGTGACGGTAGAGAACCGGAGCGCTTTTTGCGATCTGAACCGGTATCGCTTGACGTGGAAGGTGGTCGCGGACGGGAAAGAATGCGCCTGTGGAGAAGCGGCGCTTTCCTGCGCACCCGGAGAAAGCGTTGTATTTCCGCTTCCCACCGGAAATTGGGACGGAACCGACGCGGTCTTGTATCTGACCTCCGAAACGCGCCGGAATACCGCATGGGCACCGGCGGGACATCCGGTGGCGGCGTTTTCCTTCCTGCTCTCCGAGCGCAAAAAGGAAGCTGTAACGGCACTTCCGCTTCCCGAAGTGATGGTGACAGGGGGCAGTATCAGGGTTTTCGGAAAGGATTTTTCTTATGCTTTCCGGAGGGACAGTGGCATGCTTTGTGAAATGACGGTTCGGGGACAGCCGCTCCTTGCCGCTCCGGTGACGTGGAACTGTTTCCGTGCGCCGACCGACAATGACAATGCCGCGACCTGCGGAACTTCGGTCGCCGGAATGTGGCGGAATACCGCTTCGTTCGGCAACATTGAATATCCGGAGCTTTCGGTGCATGGTCTTGCATGGGAAATCCGGGAGAATGCACTGTGTATTTCCGGGGATTTCCGTTTTTCCGTACAGGGCAGGCTTCCCATCACCACAGGAACACTGGAATACCGAATCCACGGCGACGGGAGCATGGAGATGATCCAGCATGCGAAGGTGTCCGAAGCACTTCCGTATTTCCTGCCGCGCTATGGTTATCTCTTTTCGTTTCTGCAACCGGTGACCGGGCTTGACTACTTCGGATACGGTCCTGCGGAATGCTATGAGGACAAACGGGCACATGCGTTGCTCGGTTGGTATTCCTATCGGCAGGACGATCCCACCGGCGCATATGAAAAGCCGCAGGAGAGCGGAAGCCATACCGGGACCAAACGGCTTTCTCTTCGGACGGCGGGATGTACGCTTCAGATAGAAGGTGATTTTTCTTTTGCCGCATCGGAATACGACCTGCATCAGATCGCGACAGCGGCGCACCGGAAGGATCTGATTCCCACCGGACATTTTCTCTGGGTGGATCACCGTATGAGCGGTGTCGGGTCGGCTTCCTGCGGCGGTCAGCTGCCGCTTGCTTCCTGCCGGATCCATCCGGGCGAGCAGATTGATTTCCGGCTTCGCATCTCCTGTCCGGCATCCGGGGAAAAGTGAGAGGAGGTTCGTCGCTTCTTATTTTGCAAACCGCTCAAAAAAGACCGCCGCGCTGTTTCCTTTATTGGAAAACAGCGCGGCGGCACTTTGATAGGACAGTACGATGTATTTTACAGCACGTCAGATGGTTGCAAGCCACTGCGCAAAAAGCATCAATGGCGCACTGCGCAAAAAGCATCAATGGCGGGAGCGTTGCCGTGGAGAGCCACCTTCTTTTCCATCCCGCTTTTTCCGGCAGGGGCGGGGTCTACCCGCCGATCCTACGAAATTCGAACAACCATCCCGGCGGCATTCCCACGCCGGAATTTTTATTTATGACACCGAAACCGCTCCCTTAAAAGGCACTTGTTGGTGCACCTTCCCAACATTCCGCGAACTCCGTGCAAACGGGCGGGCAGACCCCGCGAGGCTATGCCTGCTTCCTACGGTTTAGGTGGAAACCGGAACGCTTGCGTAACGCCGGAAAAATTGTTTTTTCATCCCGACTATTTTTCTTGAAAATCTTTTTTCGCCATCGCGCAGCGTTTTTTTTCTCAGATTGAATGCCGCCTTTTTTTGCTTATCGTTTCTGTCCGGATTTTGTGGCGTGTCAACGGAAAACCAACTGTAAAAAGTGCACAAGCAGAAGCCGTCGCGCACCTCGCAAAACAGAGCACCTTTTCCTGACCTGTTGTGATTGTGACGAAATTTGCACAAATGAAAACAAATTCTTGACAACGATTTGTGGAATCTATATAATAATAGGTGCGGTGCCCCACGGCAGAACCGACGGGGTACCGTTCAAATACATCGGATCTGAACAGATCGGAAGGAGCAGACCATGAATAAAAGAAAAAGCGTTCTCCGCGCCCTGTCGCTGATGCTGGCGGTGCTTCTGTTTGTACCCGTCATCGCATTGCCCGCGACTGCGGCAGAGGGAACTGAGCTGTACCGCGAGGACTTTTCGGACTTTTCAAAGCCCGCAGATTTCCCGTCGCTCTCCTATGTGAAGGATGGGGCGCTGCACTATGTCAACGGCTTTGACACCACCGGGGAGACGGTTTACTGGATTCAGTCTGCCAGTAAGACGTGGATTTCCGGAACCTACGCCGACGGAAAATTCACCTGCGCTTCCGGCACCTACGACGTGACCGAGAAGGTGGAAAAGAACCAGATCGGCACCATTTCCTATAACGGCACCGCCATTCCGGTCTATTCCGGAACGCTGGATCATCTGATGCTTGCAAGTGCCGCAGCACCGAAAACACCGCTCAACATCAAAGACAGCTTCATTTCCTTCGGAAAGATCATCACCAAGGAAAGTAGCCCCACCTCCACTGTCGTGCTTTCCTGGAAGTATTATCTTCCTGCCGATGCAAAAGGCGGGCTGCAGTCTGTTACCAAGGAATGGGACTATCTGACCAATATTGAACTCGGCACCAATCCGAAAATCATGGCAAGCCGTGGCGGGAAGGTCGTCAGGACCAACCCCTTCACCACCGACGCATGGAATGAGATGCGCGTGGTATATGATCTTTCCACCGGAAAGTATGACGTTTTCGTCAATGGTTCGCTTGCCGTTTCGGATGAGCAGAGCACCGCATATACCAAGGGAATGTCCGCTTTCAACCCGTGGCACATCCCGCGGAATTTCAACAACTCCTCCGATGCCTCCGTCTTCAACGGAACCATCGGTGTTGACGACATCCGCGTTACCGCAGCGACCGAGGATGAGATTGCCGGTGTTGCGGCAGCAAAGAAGGCACTGCAATCCTATGCCGCACTGACCCCCGTGTACGCGCAGAAAACGGAAGGCACCCATGCCTATCTCCACGTTCCGTATGTGAAGGCAAATTACGATAAGGCGACCACCGTCAAGCACAATGCCGTGACGGAAGAAAAACAGTACATCGTCATGGAAGCCAACATCCGTTTCCCGCAGGCGAAGGAGGCATACACCAGCCAGATTCAGTTTGCCGCAATCAAGAACAACGGGGTCGCGACCAGCTGGGTGGACATTCTGCTGATTCGTCTGGACACCGGAACCATGGCCACCGAGGAAAGAAAAACCGTGGGCGGACAGTTCCTGTTCGATACATGGAACAACCTGAAGCTCATCATTGACCGCGAGACCGCAACCTACCGTGTTGAGCTGAACGGTGAGACGACCGCAACGGAGGTTCCGCTCCAGTCCAAGGCGCTTCCCGGCTTTACCGTGGATGCAAACAAGCTGCTTGTCACCAAATGCAACAAGACCGGCACCTACACCGATACGGAAAACGAGAACACCGCATATATCGACTTTGAGCTGGTCAACTTTGAGACGACCGATGTCTCCCCCGGAGCCATGAAGGTGACGGTGGACGGCAAGGAAATCAACACCTACGCCGGCGCGAAGCTCAACCTTGCGGACGGCGACGGGCAATACCTGTATGCGGAAATCACGCCCAAGAACGGCGAAACATCTGTGACCACCGAGCCGAAGGTCGCGGCAACGGACGGCATGACCGTCGTCACCCACCGCGTCAGACTTGCCACCGGTGCCGGTGCTTCCGCCCGGCTGAAGGCAGAAACGGGACTCCGCTTCCGCACTGCAATCGACAAAACACAGTTCAATGCACTGCAATCCCAGAGTGCGGTCAAATCCATCACCATCGGAACCCTCATCGCGCCGCTTTCCTACGTGCAGGAAGCCAAGGCATTCACCAGGGAAGCTCTGGAGACGCTGAACCATTCCGTCCAGTATGCGGATGTGATCGCAACCGCCGGATATTGGTTTGAGGAAAGCGACAATGCGTATACCTTTGCAGGGTCGCTCGTAAACCTGAAGGAGAGCCACTACGCCGTCAAATTTGCCGGCATCGGATACCTGACCGCCGTGATTGCAACCGCCGAGGGAGAGAAAACCGTTACCCTCTACAGCGATTACGCGGAGCAGGATCATGCCCGCAGCATCGCAAAGGTGGCGCATCTCTTCCTGAATGCCACCGACCTCAGTGAGGCCGATGCACTGCTCCGCGAGACCTACCGTGAAATTCTTCAGAAGTTTGCCGACCGGTATGTGCTGGATCCCACCGAGGAAGCACTGCAAAATCTGAAAAATTATAACGTTCTTGCCATCGGGGACAGCCTCTTCGGCGGACACAATCTTGACCGTGTCGGACAGTGGCTCAACCTTGTTGCACGGCAGTGCGGCTGGAACCTGACCAACCTCGGTGTCAACGGCTGGACGGTCGCCTACAATCCGGGTGCTTATCCGGCGGGCGCGAGTGTCAGAGGCTCCATGTATGATAAGCTGAAGAACGATGCCAACTACCGCTTCGGAAGCACCTCCTACGGCTCCTTCAACTACTCCGGAAAGACCACCGATAAGGCGGAGGACGTAGACCTGATCTTCCTGGAGGGCGGTGTCAACGACTATAACTGGGGGATTCCGCTCGGAACCACCGATTCCAAGGATCCTTCCACGGTGCTTGGCGCATACAACTGCATGGTGGAAATGCTTCTGAAGAAATACCCGAACGCCACCATCATCTTCATCACCACGTGGGAGCGCGCCGGCTCCAACAGCCGCAATCCCGACGGACTGACCACCAATCAGTTCCTTGCCGGAATGAAGAATCTGTACAACGAGAAGTATGCAACAAATGACCGCGTAAAGCTGATTGATGCGGGTGACAAGAACGTTTCCGGTGTCGATATGGACAACGCCGCTTTCCGCGCGGAATACGGAAACCAGGAGGCTCCCAACGATCAGAACCACCTCGGCGCCAAGGGAATGCAACTGATGTGCGAGAAGATGCTCCCGCTGATCTGGCAGGTTCTCAAGCGCAAATAATATCGAAGGAGACAGATCAATATGAAGCAGTACACAGAACCGGTTGTTCTTTGGATTCCGGTGGGAAAACAGGACATTCTTACCCAAAGTGATCCGGGAGATCCGTATCTTGCGGACATCTTTGAAGATTTATAACACCGTATCTCCTGCCCGCCGGTTGCGGAAGCAACCGGCGGGCGGCTTACTTCATTCCTCCTCCGGCTTCTGCCGGGCGAAAATCCCTTCTGTCCCGTAAGAAGCGGGCGGGTTACCCCTGCGCGGACAACCCGCCCGCTTCCGGCTTTCTCCATTCCGCCTGCGGCGCTCAGGATTGTTCCTTCAGATCACGGATTAGTGCATTGACGTGCTGTATCTGCACATCGGTCAATCCCTCCACAGACAAAACTTTTTGATCGGCTCTGCCCAGCAGATCATCCACGGTCACCCCGAAAAAATCCGCCAGTGCAATCACCGTTTCCACCGATGGCTGAATGTTGTTGTTTTCCCAGTTGGAAACTGCCTGCTTGCTGACAGACAATCGTTTTGCAAGCTCTACCTGCGTCATCCCTCCTGCTTCCCGCAATTGACGGATTCTTTCGTTCAGCATTCTGAAAATCTCCTTTGTCAATAATTTATGTACTATTGTACAATTAACTATTGACAAATATAAAATACTATGGTATACTAATCGTGGACTTGCGAAAAAGGAGAATTTTGAAATGTTTAAAAACATTGGGAAAAAAATGAAAGTGCTTGCACAGATATTGTTTTGGTTGGGCATTATCGGCTGTGTCATTTCGTTGATTGCCATTGTTCTGCTGTCGTTGTGGGGTGAAACGTCGGATACTGTTGGTTCTTCATTTTTCAAATCTCTGATGACGCTTTGCGGCTCTTTTCTGCTTTACGGATTCGCGACCGTGATCGAAACACTTTCTTCGATGGAAGCCGGAATGAAAGAGCTGAACGCTATGCTGAAGGCGAACAATCGGAACGGCGGAAAGGAAGCCGACACAAAAGAAAACGGAACGGATTCCACCGGAAGCCTCCGGTTTTCCGTTGGAGACGCGGAATTTACCACCTCTCTGAAGTTTCCGAAAAAATAAACGCAAACGGCGCAGAAACATTTGTTTCTGTGCCGTTTGCGTTGTGGGTTGTAGAAAGAATCGCAGGAAGGCTGACCGGAAAACGCAAAGTCAGGCTTTTTCTTTTTGTGCCTTGTCGTACGCTTTTTCCGCCAGCCGGATGATACGAAGGGCAGAGTCCGGCTTGGCGCAAGCCGCCTGTGCCTGCCGCAGTTGCTCCCGCAGATCAGGATTGTTCATCAATCGCAGACCGCACTCCACCTGGTGCCGCGGCTTTTTGGCAGGAAGCGTACAACCGTGTTCTGCAAAGAAACGGAAGTTGGCGCTTTCACAACCGGGAATAGGTGCCGTATGCACCGTAGGAATCCGGCAGGCAAGCAGTTCGCTGGAGGTCAGCCCCCCGGGCTTGGTAAAGAGAACATCGGATGCCATCATATATTCCGGAATCCGGTCGGTAAATCCGAGCACATGAACGTTGGTAGTTCCGGAAAAGACTTTATCCAGTTGTGCTTTGAGCTTTTTGTTTTTTCCGCAGACAATTGTCATATGCGCGTTTCCGAGCTTTTCCGCCATTTTTTTGGCAAAGGTTTTCATCATTCCTGCCCCCATACTGCCGCCCATCACCAGATACAACGGTACGTCCTCCGAAAATCCGAGCGCTGCCCGTGCCGCTTCGCGGGTAGGGAGGTTGGAAAACGCCGCACGAATGGGAATTCCGAAGGGACGGAGCTTTTCCACCGGATAGCGGTACCGGACAAATTCCGGGGTCAGATCTTCGTGCGGGATGATGCAGTAGTCACAATCCCGCACCTCATCCCAGTACGGGTAAACTGTATAGTCGGTTGTGATGGCAATGGTAACGGGAAGGGGGTAGTGATGCCGCTTGAGGTGCGACAGTGCCTGCGCAGGCATCAGGTGTGTAGCGACGATCGCGTCGTAGGGACCGTTCACCTCCAGATATTTTTTCAGGCGCTTGGAGATGATGGTACTGTCCAGATACAGAATTGATCGAATCTTGTGAAAACAACGGCTCAGCCAGAGGGAGAAGTGATACAACGCACCGAAAAGATATGGCGTGTGCGTTGCAATGGAGACGTAAAGCGAGTTGACGGCATTGCTGATGCCGTTGCTGAACAGACCGATAAAATCGACGATTTCGGCTTCATGCCCCTCGGCTTTTGCCCGCTCCAGAACCGCTTTTGCAGCGGAGTTGTGACCTTCTCCCGCTTTGAAGGAAAGAATCAGGATTTTCATGGAGAAAACCTCCTTGCCGGATTTGTTGTCCGTGCCGAAAAATGTCGGGATGTTGACCATATGGGTGATCCGGACGAGGTTATTTTATCATATCCGACGGTATTTGTCAAGGTTTTTGCGGCTCCTGCAGCGGACGAACCTTTTATTCTGCAAGGAATGCGGCAAGCGGTGTCAGGTCAATCAGAATGCCGGCGGCGGTACCGATGCAGAAGAGCAGAAGGAGAATCCGGAGCGTGTCCCGCATAGGGCGGTTGTTGCGGAAAAGAATCACAAGGCCGATGCCGGCATTGACCGAAAGACCTGCCAGCATGGCGCCGACACTCAAAACGCCGCTCAGGTACAGCTGGGTCAGAATGACGGAGGAAGCACAGCTCGGGATCAGACCGACCACACCCGAAAGAAGGCAGCCGAGTACCGGACGGTCAAGCACGATTCCGGCAATCGTGTCCTCTCCGATCAGATAGATCAGTGTGTTCATGCAGAAACCGAACAGCAAAAGAAACAGGGTGATGTGCAGCGTGTGACGGAGCGCCGAGAGTGCAAAATGCGTCTCGCAGTGGCAATGCTCCCGCTCACACAGCTCTTCAATCTGCGGCTCCTGCTCCCCGCGCGAAAAATGCTTCCGGAAAAAGGAGGAAGCCAGATCCACCGAGAAACCGGCAAGCGTGCCGATCAGAAATTTCGCGGCAAGAATCCGTACCAGAAACAGCGGGGAAACGCCTTCGGAAATAAAAATCGGAAGCATTTCATCCGAGGTGGCAAGGTAGACGGAAATCAGCGTTCCGGCGGTGATGATGCGCCCGGTGTAAAGTCCGGAGGCGGCGGCGGAAAAGCCGCATTGCGGCAGAATTCCAAGTATCCCGCCGATCAGGGGACCAACCTTCCCGGATCGCCGGAGCCACCGCTCCGCCGCGCCGCCGGAGCGGTGCTCCAGAAATTCCATCAGAAGATAGGACAGGTACAGAAACGGCAAAAGCTTCAATGTATCGAGCAGGGTATCCAGTAAAACATCAAGCATCCGGCAGTTCCTCCTTTCCGGATTTGGCTTTGCAGGCGGCGCACAGACCGTAGAGGACGGATTGCCCGCAGTTGACCGAAAAACCGTGTTCCTCCAGCAGATGTGCCGCAAACGCGGTGCTTTCCGCACAATCCAGGTGGTTGATCATACCGCATACTGTGCATTTTGCGTGAAAGTGCAAGCCGCAATCACAGCCGTCCCCGACATATTGATAGACATTGCAGTTCCGTTCTTCGCTCCGGAAGCGGCGAACCACCGCCTTTTCGCACAAAAACGTCAGCTGACGATAGACACTGCTTTTGCCGGTTGCGACGGTTCCGTTGACCGCTTGGCACAACTCCTCGGCGCTGAACTGGCAGTCCGGGTGACAGCGTAAAAATTCGGAAAGCGCATCCTTTCCGGCGGTATGATAGGTTTGTCGGCGCATTTTATTTTCATCCTTTTTTATTTTTCTCTGTCCGTGCCGGATTTGTTTCCGCACGTTGAAAATGAGAACCAGTCTCAAATTATAGCAGATCGGAAACAATTTGTCAATGCTTTTTTTAAAAAAAAGAAAAGACGTGTTTACAAAAAATGTGTCATTTGGAGCGATCCGGTAACAAAAGCCCCATTTTTGAAAAAATGCTGTTGGAAAGCATGGGCGGGAGCGTGCGGCGCCCGGTCAGAGGAACGGCACGGGGGATTTGGTCGGTGGAAAGGGGACGAGTCGGATGGAAAAGCCGGGTGGCGGGAGGAAGAAACACGTGTGGCGCGAGTGGCGGGAGAAGGGGGAGAAGTGGGAGCGTTGAGATAGAGAAGAGCGGCCCGGTGGGGGAATGTCGCCGGGGCGGTTGTGCAAATCCCTTAGAAGCGGGCGGGTTGACCCCGCCCCTACCGGAGAAGAGGGGGATTCCATCGTTTGACAGGAGCCGGAACGGAAGGAAAGCGGGATTTTTTCGTCCGGCGAAAGCCGGAAAAATGCCGCAACAAAAAGCAAATTTCCCGGCGGTGCACAGGCGTTCCAATTCCCACCAAAACCGTAGGGGCGGGGTCAACCCGCCCGTTTGTTAGAGGATTCGTGGTATATCCGGTAGGGGCACCAATGTGCGCATCCGATGGTTCAATTTATCATAATTCACCGTATTATAAAAGAAAAACAAAATCCGGCGGGGGAGATGCCGCCGGGATGTTGGTTCACATTTTTTAGAAATAGAGGCTTGTACAACCCGGTGGCAAATCTGCCGGAACGCCGGTTTGGATTCCTTAAAAGCGGGCGGGTTGACCCGCCCCTACCGGAGAAGAGGGGATTCCATCGTTTGACAGGAGCCGGAACGGAAGGAAAGCGGGATTTTTTCGTCCGGCGAAAGCCGGAAAAATGCCGCAACAAAAAGCAAATTTCCCGGCGGTGCACAGGCGTTCCAATTCCCACCAAAACCGTAGGGGCGGGGTCAACCCGCCCGTTTGTTAGAGGATTCGTGGTATATCCGGTAGGGGCACCAATGTGCGCATCCGATGGTTCAATTTATCATAATTCACCGTATTATAAAAGAAAAACAAAATCCGGCGGGGGAGATGCCGCC